>CALRZA010000280.1:0-3501 GCA_943372535.1 Auritidibacter sp. Marseille-P8566 | reverse complement strand
CCTCAGGGGCGCGAGTCGCCCGCCTCACCACGACATCGCTGCGCAGCCCCGCGATGCCGTTGAGTCGGCGGGCCAACGCGCGTCCGGCATCCCGTTCGGCCCGGTGCGAGCCGTGCGGTCGGGTCAACTGCGCGACCTGGGCTTCGGTGAGATCGACGTGCGCGACCTGACCGGTCGCGTGCACCCCCGCGTCCGTGCGCCCGGCGACCGTGAGCACGGGAGGAGGGCCGAAGCGGTCGAGCACGGTCGCGAGTGCGGCCTCGAGCTCGCCCTGCACCGTGCGCAGCTGCGGCTGACGCGCCCACCCGGAGAACCCGCTGCCGTCGTAGGCGATGTCGAGCCGAAACCTCGTCAGCGGTTCATCACCGGCCGGTTCGTCGTTCACCGGCGTAAGTCTAGGCTGGTCGCGGTACTTCTCATGATCGCTCCGCTCCCCCCTCGCAGTGTCGCGCCGGTCACGCCCCGCGGCGTGCACCTGAGCGGACTCGATGGACTGCGGGCGCTTGCGGTCGCCGTGGTCATCGTGTTCCATTTCGCGCCGGCGGCGCTGCCCGGCGGCTACATCGGCGTCGACGTCTTCTTCGTGATCAGCGGCTTCCTCATCACCGGGTTGCTCCTGCGCGAGCACCGCACCCGTGGGCGGGTGTCGCTCCCGGGGTTCTGGCTTCGGCGCGCGCGCCGACTCCTCCCGGCTCTCGTCGTGCTGATCGCCGTGTGCGGCGCGGCCGCGTTCCTCGTGGGCGGGGACGTTCTGGTGCGGCTCGGCAGCCAGGTGCTGGGCGCGGGGACCTTCAGCAGCAACTGGTTCTTCGTCGCTCAGGGCTCGAGCTATCTCGCCGAGACGACGCCGGAGCTCTTCCGCAACCTGTGGTCTCTCGCGGTCGAGGAGCAGTTCTACCTCGTCTGGCCGATCGTCGTGCTCGGGATGCTGCCGCTGCGCCATCGACTGCCGCGCGCCGCGATCGCCGTCGCCCTCGCCGCCGGCTCCGCGATCGCGATGGCGCTGCTCTTCGTGCCTCCCGGCGATCCGACGCGGGTGTACTACGGCACCGACACCCACGCGTTCGGCCTCGCCCTCGGCGCCGCGCTCGCGTTCCTCGTCGAGCGGCGCTTCGCGGCGGACGACACACCGCCGCGCCCCGCCCGCGTCACTCCGCTGCTCGGCGCGATCGCCATCGGGGCGATCGTCGTCATCGCACTCACGATGCCGCTGTCCGACCCGATCGTGACGCGCGGCGGCCTCGTCGCCGTCTCCGTGCTCACGGTCGTCGCCATCCTCGGGGCGACCGCCCCGGGGTCGTGGCTCGGTGCCGCCCTCGACCTGGCACCGCTGAGGTGGGTCGGCGAGCGGTCCTACGGCCTCTACCTCTGGCACTGGCCGGTGCTCGTGCTGCTCGCCGCGTGGCTGGCTCCCGGGCCGGAGGCGGCCTGGGTCGTTCCCGTGACCGCGCTCGTCGTCACCGTCACCGCCGCGGCCGCGTCGTACACGCTCGTCGAGATGCCGATCCGGCGTGAGGGCTTCGTGGCCGCGCTGCGAGCGGCGCGGCCCCGATCGCTCCAGGCGGTCGGCGCGGTGGCGCTGGCCGGCGCCCTGATCCTCACCGGGGCCGGCATCGTCGGCGGACCCGTGAAGGGCGAGGCCCAGCTCGCGATCGAGGCCGGGCAGCAGATCGCGGCGACCTCGACGGCCGCGACCGACGACATCCGGCCGCTCCGCGACGCGCCGCCCCGTACGCCGGCCCTGCCCGGTGGCGACCAGATCTACGCGATCGGCGACTCGGTGATGCTCGCGGCCGCCCCGTGGCTCGCCGAGAAGCTGCCCGGCATCGCGATCGATGCGGCCGTCTCACGCTCGATGTGGGTCGGGCCCGACCTCGTACGCGGTCTCGTGCAGTCGGGCTCGATGCGTCCCGTGCTCGTCATCGGACTGGGGACCAACGGTCCGGTGGATGTCGCGGACCTCACCGCGATCCTCGACGCGGTCGGCCCCGACACCCTCATCATCGTCGTCAACGCGCAGGCGCCGAAGCCCTGGATCCCCGGAGTCAACGCGACGCTCGCGGAGTTCGCCCGGTCGCAACGGCAGGTGGAGCTCGCCAACTGGTTCGGCGCCATCGCGCCCCGGGTCGGCGAGCTGGCCGACGATCAGGTGCACCCGGGCGGACCGATCAGCGGCGGGATCTACGTGTCGTCGATCGTGGATGCCCTGCAGCGCCTCGCCGAACTGCCCCCGCCGCGCGACCCCGACAGCACGGTGCCGAGCCCGATCTGACGCGGGAACGACTCGGGACGGTGCGCCGCCCGACAGGAGAAGGGCCCCACCGGAATCCGGCGGGGCCCTTCTCCTGTTTCCTGAACTACTTGGCGGCCTCGTCGGACTCGACGGCGGCGTCCTCGGCCGGCGCGTCGGCGTCGACAGCCTCGGCCTCGGGGGCCTCGGTCTCGACGACCTCCGCCTCGGTCTCGGCAGAGACAGCCTCGACCTCGGTCGACTCCTCGGCCGGGGCCTCCTCGGTGACAACCTCGTCCGCCGGGGCGGCCTTGGCGGCCGGAGCGGCCGCCGCGGCGGCCTTCTTGGCGCTCTTCGGCTTCGGGTTCACGGGCTCGAGAACGAGCTCGATCTGCACCATCGACGCGTTGTCACCCTTGCGGAAGCCGAGCTTCGTGATGCGGGTGTAGCCGCCCTCACGGTTCTCGACCAGCGGCGCGATCTCGGTGAAGAGCTCGTGCACGACGCTCTTGTCACCGATGACGGCGAGCACGCGACGGCGAGCGTGCAGGTCGCCGCGCTTGGCGAACGTGATGAGCCGCTCGGCGACGGGACGCAGGCGCTTGGCCTTCGTCTCGGTCGTCTTGATGCTCTTGTGGGTGAACAGGGCCGCGGCCAGGTTCGCGAGCAGCAGGCGCTCGTGGGCCGGTCCACCGCCGAGGCGGGGTCCCTTGGTGGGTGTAGGCATGGTGTCGTATCTCTCTTACTAGAACGCGTCGGCTGCGGGCCTAGGCGTTGGTCTCGTCGTCGTCGTAGCCGCCGTAGAAGTGCGCACCGTCGAAGCCGGGCACGCTGTCCTTGAGCGACAGACCCATCTCGACCAGCTTGTCCTTCACCTCGTCGACCGACTTCTGGCCGAAGTTGCGGATGTTCATCAGCTGCGTCTCCGACAGGGCGACGAGCTCACTCACGGTGTTGATGCCCTCGCGCTTGAGGCAGTTGTAGCTGCGCACGGAGAGATCGAGGTCCTCAATCGGCATGCTCAGTTCGCTCGAGAGCACGGCGTCGACCGGCGCGGGGCCGATCTCGATGCCCTCGGCCGCGGTGTTGAGCTCGCGGGCGAGGCCGAAGAGCTCGGTGAGCGTGCGACCGGCGGATGCGACGGCGTCACGCGGGGTGATCGCGGACTTGGTCTCGACATCCACGACCAGGCGGTCGAAGTCGGTGCGCTCACCGGCACGAGTCGCCTCGACGCGGTAGGTCACCTTGAGCACGGGCGAGTAGATCGAGTC
>CALRZA010000279.1:0-3502 GCA_943372535.1 Auritidibacter sp. Marseille-P8566 | reverse complement strand
GACGCAGGGTGACCTCACCGCCACCCTCGAGGCTCGGTTGGCGACACTGCAGGCTCACGGCATCCCGATGCGGCAGCGCGAGTTCGAAGGTCTCCTCCACGGTGACGATGCGATCAGTCGGTCGGGATGCCGCGAGCAGCGCACCGAGCAGCGTCGTCTTGCCCGACTGGGTCGCCCCCGACACGAGGATGCTCTGCCCCGCGAGCACCGCCATGCGCAGGAACTCGGCGGCCTGAGCCGTGAGCGTGCCGAGCTCGACCAGCGACGACAGATCGCGGATGCGACGGTTGAAGCGGCGCACATTGACCGCCCAGTGCCGCCGCGTGACATCCGGTATCACGACGTGCAGGCGCGATCCATCGGGCAGCGACGCGTCCACGAACGGCGACGACAGGTCGACCCGTCGCCCGGAGCCCTGCAGCATGCGCTCGACGAGGTCGCGAACCTCGGAGTCGGTGAGGTGGATGCCCGTCGCCTCCGTCACCCCGTTGCGGGCGACGAAGACCGCGTCGGGGGCGTTGATCCAGAGTTCCTCCACAGCGGGATCGTCGAGCAGAGGTTGCAGGGCGCCGAGACCGGTGAGCTCGGCGACGGCCTCGCGGGCCACGCCCTCCTCATCGGTCAGCAGGGGCGCGGCCCCGCCGAGGGCATGCTCGGAGTAGCGCCGAACCTCGTCGCGCACGAGGCTCGCGGCAAGTTCCGGAGTGAGAGTGACCTTCTCGCGACGCACGCGCTCGCGCACGCGGGCCGCGATGACAGCGGGTGGGGACGACATGAGCGCCAGTGTGCCGGGGCGCGGTGGAGCGCGAGCCGGGTCATCCACAGGGGCGGATGGACCCAGCTGAGATCTAGCGGCCGCCCTGACGCGGCTCGGAGCCGCCGACCGAGGTGATGCTGGAGAGCCCGGCACTGCCCCACGACGCGGCGTTGGCCACCCCGAAGCCGATCCCGATGCCGACGACGAGCGCAGCGACGGCGACGATGAGCACGGCCGCGAAGGAGTACGGGCGCCCGACGACCGCGTTCCAGCCGTCGTCGAGCCGGTCACGGGCCGTCATGGTGGGTGCGTTGGTCATGAACAGAGGGTACGTCACCTCAGGCCGTTCGTCACGGACGGGAACAGCACCCGTCACGCGGGCTGTTCGACGACGCGCGCGTTCGCCTCCCGCATCCGCCGACGTGCGAAGCCGATGAGCGAGAGGCCGTAGATCGGCGCGGCCATCAGGAGCATCCCGAGCAGTGAGCCCAGGGTCGTGAAGACGATGGTCTCGAGAGCGGTCGCCGCGATCGCGATCCACATGAGCACCCACCACAGCTGACGACCGGTCCAGGCGAATGCGCTCGCACTGACAGCGAGAAGAGTGAAGCGGATCGCCGGCTCGATCGGCGTCAGCGGAAACTCGTGAGCGATCACCGAGAGGGCGATCCCGACCACGAGCAGCCCGATCCAGACCCAGGTGAGCACCGTGCTCGGACGAGCCTCGCGCAACGAGGGAGCGGACCCCGTCGCGCTCGACGCGGCCGCGAGAGCGAGGAGAAGGTCGCGGGCCTCGGTCACCTGGATGAACGTCGCGGATGCCAGCGCAGCCTCGCGCATCGACGCCCCACCCTGCCGATCGGGATGCACATCCCGTGCCGCCCGCCGATAGGCGACCTGCACCTCCCGGGCGGTGGAATCGACCGGGACGCCGAGCACGGCAGCGGCCTCAGCGGGAGTCATCCGATCAGCGTAGTTGCGACCGCACCCGATGCACCCCGGCCACCCGCCGGTTCGCGGCCCGGTCTGGCTAGACTCGTGCTGCCAGCGGGAGTGGTGAAATTGGCAGACACGCAGGATTTAGGTTCCTGTGCTTTCGAGCGTGCGGGTTCAAGTCCCGCCTTCCGCACCGTCGACGTCGTCACGCCTCGAAGCAGCATGACCGACGCCACCTAGTAGCCTGTGCTGAACGCCCGTTGACCGACCGGCAACCGACGAGTGGAGTCCTCCTGTGGTACCCATGGCCCTCATCCCGTTCCTCGACCCCGAGGCGATCATCCAGAGTGCCGGCCCGTGGGCCCTTCTCGTGGTGTGCTTCATCGTCTTCGCCGAGACCGGACTCCTCGTCGGGTTCCTCCTGCCGGGTGACACGCTGCTCATCATCACGGGGCTCCTCACGTTCTATCCGGGCATCGGCTTCGACATCTGGTGGGTTTGCCTCGCGATCGGTCTCTCCGCGTTCCTCGGCGGCGAAGTCGGCTATCTGATCGGCCATAAGGCGGGTCCACGCATCTTCGAGCGCAAGGAGACCGGTCTCTTCAGCATCGAGAATGTCAAGCGCACCAACGCCTTCTTCGAGCGCTTCGGCGGCCTCGCGGTGATCCTCGCCCGTTTCGTGCCGATCGTGCGCACCTTCGCTCCGGTCGCCGCCGGGGTCGGCCACATGGACTACCGCAAGTACACGCTCTACAACCTCATCGGGGCCGTCATCTGGGGCGTCGGCCTGACCTTCCTCGGCTACCTCCTCGGTTACGTGCCCGTGGTCGGCGACCTTGTGCGCGAGTACATCGACGTGATCCTCATCGTCGCGGTTCTCGCGACGGTGATCCCGACGGCGTTCCACTACTGGCAGTCGTCTCGCAAGGCCAAGAAGCTCGCGGCGGCGGGCCCGGTCAGCGATGAGGAGGCCGAAGCGCTCGCCCTCAGCCCCAAGGACTTCGACCAGAAGCTGGGCGACTGATCGCACGCTAGCGTTCCGGGCCGCGCCGAAGGCTGACCTAGGCGCGGATCTCGTCGGTCGACGTCAGCGCGCCGGACTGACCCGGGCGCGGATGGCGTCCATGCCGTGCTGAGCCGCCCGCCGCACCTCGATCTCGCCATCACGCAGCAGCGCACTGACGGTCTCGATGTCGGGCTGCTCGCCGAGCACGCCGAGAGCACGCGCCGCCGCCGCCCGCACCCGCGCGACATCATCGGTCAGCAGGCCGAGCAGCACCTCCCGCACCGGCAGCTCGCGAAGGGCGGCGACTCGAGCCGCCATCTCGCGCACGCGCCACGCCTGATTCTCCAGGCCGGCCGTGACCGCGGGAGCGGCGGAGGCATCCCACGCATAGAGCAGGGCGCGCATGCCCCAGAGCTCGGGCCAGTAGAGCACGGGAGCGCCCTCGAGGATGCCCTTCGCGTGCTCACCGCCGACGACGAGGAGAAACTCGTCGCCCTCGTTGTGACCGGCGATCAGGGAGACCGCCCGCAACACGAACTGGGGCTCCCCCAGCGTCGCGAGACTGGCGGCGATGCGCTTCTCGATCGGCAGGTCTACGGGGATGTCGGGCACCGTTCCACCCTAGGTGCTCGCGGGCGCGACCCAGACCGCGTCTCGCAGTGGGAACGGAACGTCGTCGGCCCTCACGAGCGCGTCGAGCACGACCCCGCGGTCGGCGAGCTGCCGCAGGTGCTCGGGGTCGGCATCGCTGACCCGCACGACGCGTCCGCCGGGCACCTCGGCGAGCCGAGCGGCCGGCACCC
>CALRZA010000278.1:0-3515 GCA_943372535.1 Auritidibacter sp. Marseille-P8566 | reverse complement strand
TCGGGTTTGCCGCCAAAAAGTGCGGCCGCTAGGCTAATCTCTGACGCTATCTCAGGATTCGCGGCTCGAAGTTCTGCGACGAATGCCGATTCCACGCCATGAAACGCCAGTCGCAATGCCGCGGTGGCCTTGTCGTTCCAGTCGTCTGCTTCCTCGACGACTTGGTTCCAAAGTGCGACTGCCGATGGTTCGTTTCCTTCTCTTTCGGCGAGCAACGCTTCGATTCGAATGTGGGCGACGCCGTTGGTTCTCTCGAGATACTGGCGCGCGAGGTTTGTGTCTCCCGCGGCAGCGTGAAGCATCGCGATCTCACCTGCCACTGCGGGCGACTCTAGAAGCTGCAGGGACGAAGGGCCATTTGCTAGGTCCGCTACAAGACTCAAGGCTCCTCGGATGTCGTACAGAAGTCGCCGTACACGAAGCTCCCAAGTAAGCTCCAAATCGCTACTATGGCGTAGCCGCTCCCGGTCAGCGCGTGCGCGTTGTGCCAAGGTAAGCGCGCCCTCGAGGTCCTCCCCGGTGCGGTTGCCACCGCTGAGTTCGTATCTTGTTACTCGTGCCTGAATTGCGATGATCGCCGCAGAGCGAGAAAAGTGCAGTGAGTAGGCCTGGTCTGCCTCACGAATCACGTCATCGAAACGACGCTCTCGGATTAGGTGTTGGCAAAGCAGCAGACGCCTGTATTCGTCCTCTGCCAGTGAATCCGGTTTCCAGCGTTCTAACAAGACGATGGAATCAGAGGAGCCGCCGTCCGAGAGCATGGCCTTGGCAAGGGGGTACTCAAGATAGTCCACGAGCCAGCTGCGGACTTCCATCTCTGTTGTCGCCTTCGTCATCCGCAAGTCGGCGAGTCGGACCTGCCAAAACGCCCGTGGCGTAAGGCCGCGCGCCAAACCAGCCTCGATGAAGAGGATGGCTGCTAATTGCTCACTCAGGTCCGCGGCCAAATCGGACATAACGCCCAACGTGTCGACGGGCGCGGATAGAAGGCCGGAGGGAAGGTCAGTGGCCCACTCCCTTAGTCGCACCCTACTGCTTGCGGCATTGAGGACATCAGCCAAGACCTGCGCTACGCGCGGATACGTGGAGTAGATTTCCCGGAATGCTTGCGCGCGCGATGGCAAGAGGAGGGAGAGGTGAGTCTCGAAGAGTGCGCCTGCTGCGTCGGAGGTATTGATGCGCCGAACTAGATCCTCGTTGCGCCCGCGATCTAGCCCTTCCTTCATGGTGAGCGCCTTGTTGCCGCCGCTTAGTCTGTCCAGCCGAGCGTCCCTAAGGGCAGCGACCATTCGAGCGAGTCCATCTGGGCTTGGGCTCGGGGCGAGGAGAGATCTCAGTTCTGAGTGGAACGCGTCGGCCTGTTCTGCGTCGCCATAAAGGCCAGCGACAAATTGCTGATCATTGAGCGCGCGTCGAAGGCCAGTCCGGTTGACACTCATCCCCTCTCTCTTCGCAGCTTGGCGGAACGCGTTTGCGACACGGATGTCTTCGGTCGACCACCCGATGAGACGTAGCACCAAGCTGAGTAGCATTTCGCTCATGTAGCACTGTCTTCCTGAACTTGTGAGTAGTCGTCGCACTCGGCGTCGTTCCCAAGAGTGCAATCCGTTTCAGTTGCCAATCCTAGGAAGAACAAGTCGCGCTCTCTGGAGGAAGGGGCTCAACGATGCGTCTCCTACGGGTCGCGGCCCGTGGGGGCCCATGATCAGGTTCTCGTCCGCCGAGGTCAACGAACGAGTGAAGACCCCACGATGCGGCGGAGCCTTCACTCGTTTCGTGCCCCCAGCAGGATTCGACTCCCCTACTGAGCCGCCGGCCCACCGCTTCGCGGCGGTCCGGACTGCTCAGCGGGGGCCCAAGAGCAGGTTCTCGTCCGCCGGAATCACGAAACGACGAAACGCCCCACCTGTCGGTAGGGCGTTTCATCGTTTGGTGCCCCCAGCAGGATTCGAACCTGCGGCCTTCTGCTCCGGAGGCAGACGCTCTATCCCCTGAGCTATGGGGGCGCAAGGGGTACGGCTCATAAGGGTAGCAGCGTCAGCCGCCGCATCCGGGCATGGCAGGATCGGGGGATGCGGCGCACGGTCTCCTCCCACCTCGATCTCGACATCTCGGGAACGACCAACATGGTGTTCTCCCTCGCCGTCGCCGCGGGGGCCACCCTCGAGTCGGAGTCGCTCGTCTTCGAGCTCGACGGCACGCCGCTCGAGCCCACCGAACTGACCGACTGGAACGGCACCCGACTGCACCGGCTCGTCAGCGGTCCGGGACGCATGAGCGTCGACTACCGCGCCGTCGTCACGGGCACCGCCGATCACGCGCCGCTCCACGACCTCGACCTCATCACCTACCTGCGCCCGAGCCGGTACTGCGAGTCCGACAGCCTCACGCCCACCGCACGCTCTGAGTTCGCGGGCCTCAGCGGGCACGCCCTGCTCTCCGCGGTGACGGACTGGGTCGGCGATCGCCTGCGCTACGTGCCGGGCTCGAGCCTGCCGACCGACGGCGCCGAGCAGACGCTGCTCGCCCGCCGCGGCGTCTGCCGCGACTACGCGCACCTCGTCATCGCCCTGCTGCGCGCCCTCGACGTGCCGTCGCGCATGGTCGCCGTCTACGCCCCGGGGCTGTCACCGATGGACTTCCACGCGGTCGCCGAGGCGTGGGTCGACGGTGCCTGGTGGGTGGTGGATGCCACGCGCCTGGCCCCGCGTCGCAGCATGGTGCGCATCTCGACCGGGCGGGACGCGGCCGACATCGCCTTCCTCACCAACCACTGGGCCGACCTCATGCTCAGCGGCATGGAGGTGCTCGCGGTCGCCGACGACTTCCAGACCGACGACGGCAGCGAGCTCGTTCAGCTCGGCTAGACCGCGCGCCGCGGGTGAGCTCAGCCCAGAGCGGCGATCGCCGAGAGCATGAGCGGAGCGGCATCCCCGGGCTCGAGGAAGACGGGGGAGACCATCGCGACCCAATAGGGCGACGTGATGGCCTGCGCGACTCCCACGGCGCCATCGATCTCGAAGTAGCCCTCGACCTCGTAGGTCGGCACGGGATTGCTCGAGCCGACGAGCTCGTTCGCGCGAGCGGTGAGCGCCTCGGGTGACGGGGACGCGACGCTCACGTCGATGGTCTCGCCGCTCGAGGTGTGAATCCACCGGCAGAACACGCCCTGCCCGTCGACGGCCTCCTGCGCGAGGCTGCCCGCGGTCGGGGTGACCCCGGCCTCGAGCACGAAGTTGGGGTTGTAGTCGTACATCGTCTGGGCCGAGATGAGGGCGTCGCAGGCGACGGTGACCGGGGTGCTGTCGTCGGGCGTCGGGGTCGGCGGGGGGGTGCTCGACGACGAGCTCGTGGTCGGCTCCGGGGTCGGAGCGGAGGTCGATTCGGCTGCCGTCGGCACGCAGCCGGCGAGCAGGAGGATCGTCAGCACCGGGAAGATCGCAGTCGCACGCATGGGTCCATCCTCGCTGCCGACGCCGGGCGGAGCCTGCATCGGGTCGCACGTCGCGTGTCGC
>CALRZA010000277.1:0-3531 GCA_943372535.1 Auritidibacter sp. Marseille-P8566 | reverse complement strand
TGAGTTTGGGCTTGATCAAGCCCAAACTCAATCAGCGGCGGAGAGACCACCGGGTCCGGACCGCCGACCGTCCCCCTGCTCACCGGCGCAGCTCCAGCGTGCAGCACTTCACGCCGCCACCGCCGAGCAAGAGCTCGGAGAGGTCGACGCCGATGGGGTTGTAGCCGCGTTCGCGCAGCTGGCGCTCGAAGTCGGTCGCGCGCGAGGCGATGACGACGTTGTAGCCGTCGCTGAACGAGTTGAGGCCGAGCACGGCCGCATCCTCCTCGGTGACGATCACGGCATCCGGAAACAGCTCGGTCAGTTTCGCGAGCGAGGCCTCGTCGAAGGCACTCGGCAGGTAGGCGATGTTGTCGTCGTCGAGCACGGCGACGGCGGTGTCGAGGTGGTAGAAACTCGGGTTGATGAGGGTCAGCGTCACGACCTCGCGGCCGTAGATCGAGGCGATCTCCTCGTGGCTGTTCGAGGCGCTACGGAAGCCGGTGCCCGCGAGGATCACGCCACCCACGAGAAGGAAGTCGCCCTCGCCCTCGTTGACGTTCTCGGGCACCCGCACGTCGAAGCCGTTGGCACGGAACCAGTCCATGTAGGCCGGGCCCTCGGGCTGGCGCTCGGGGTAGGTGAAGCTCGCCCCGTAGGCGATGTTGTCGATCACGAAGCCGCCGTTGGCCGCGTAGACCATGTCGGGCAGCCCGTCGATCGGGTCGATGAGGTGCACGTCGAACCCGAGGTCGAGGTAGGTCTGGTAGAGCGTCTCCCACTGGCGCACCGCGAGCGAGGTGTCGGTGGGCAGCTGCGGGTCCATCCACGGGTTGATGCGGTAGACGACCGTGAAGAAGTCGGGGCGGCACATGAGCACGGTGCGGGGGGTCGCGGTGCGGCCGGGCTGGGTCGGCGCGGCGTCGGTCAGCGTCATCCGTCCAGTCTCACACGCACGCATCCGCACTGTCAGAGCGTGGGGCGCACGGAATCTGCGTCTCAGAGTGGCTCCGCACACGATTCCTCCGTAGGATGCCCGGATGGACAGTCTCGACTACGGCATCATCGACCTGCTGCGGCAGAACGCCCGCGCCGGCTACGGCGACATCGGCGAAGTCATCGGGCTCTCGGCCTCGGCGGTGAAGCGTCGCGTGGATCGGCTCGTGGCCGACGGCGTCATCCGCGGCTTCACGATCCAGGTCGACCCCGCAGTGGATGGCATGGCCACGGAGGCCTACGTCGAACTGTTCTGCCGGGGCACGGTCGCTCCCGAGGAGCTCAAGCGCATCCTCAGCGGGGTGCCCGAGGTCGTGGATGCCGGCACCGTCACCGGCTCGGCCGACGCCATCGTGCACATGCGCTCGCGCGACATCCCGTCGCTCGAGATCGCGCTCGAGAAAGTGCGCATCGCCCCCAACGTCGACCACACCCGCAGCGCGATCGTGCTCTCGCGCCTCATCCACCGCACGCATGACTAACCCGATGTTCACTGTCGACCACGACTCGTCAGTCACCCTCTACGAGCAGCTGCGCACCCAGATCATGCAGCAGGTCAAGGACGGCACGCTGATCGCCGGCACCAAGCTGCCGCCCGTGCGCCAGCTCGCCGATGCGCTCGGGGTCGCGCCGTACACGGTCGCCCGCGTCTACCGGCTGCTCGAGCAGGACGGCATCCTCGAGACCCGCGGCCGCAACGGCACCGTCGTGAGCGCACCCGACAGCGCGGAGGCGACGCTGCAGTTGGCCGCGAGCCAGTACGCGCAGCGAGCCCGCGAGCTCGGCATCCCGGCCGACGACGCGCTCGGCTACGTCAGGACGGCGCTCGGGCGCTAGCGGCGGAACGCGCCGACGCTCAGTGACCGACGAGGTCGGAGTTGTTCTCCTCGCCCGGGTTCTCGAGCTCGGCGATGGCGAGGAGGTCGTCGGCATCCAGCTCGAAGCCGAGGATGTCGAGGTTGGCCGCCAGCCGCTCGCGGGAGGCTGACTTGGGGATCGCGACGGCCCCGAGCTGCAGGTGCCAGCGCAGCACGACCTGCGCCGCGGAGACCCCGTAGCGGTCGGCGATGTCGTCGAGGTGCGGGTCATTGAGCAGGGGAGCCCCGCCGCCGCCGAACGGGCTGTACGACTCGGTGACGATGCCGCGGGCGGCGTGGTCGAGCCGTTCGGCTGCGCGGGGCACGGCGGGGTTGAGCTGGATCTGGTTGACCGCCGGCACCGTGCCGGTCTCCGCGGCGAGCCGATCGAGGTGGGCGGCCTTGAAGTTCGAGACGCCGATCGACCGGGTGAGCCCCTCGGCGCTGAGCTTCTCGAAGGTGCGCCAGGTGGAGACGTACTGCTCACGCTGCGGCAGCGGCCAGTGGATGAGCAGCAGGTCGACGTAGTCGAGCCCGAGGCGCTCGAGGCAGTCGGCGAGGCCCTGCACGGCGCGATCCTCCCCCTGCCACGCCCCGTCGAGCTTGGTCGTCACGAACAGCGCATCGCGGTCGATCCCGGACCGGCGGATGCCCTCGCCCACGGCCTCCTCGTTCTCGTATCGCGCCGCCGTGTCGAGGTGCCGATAGCCCAGCTCGATCGCGTCGGCGATGATCGCGGCGCCCTCGTCGTTCCAGAGCCCGTAGGTGCCGAGGCCGAGTTGCGGGATGTGGTGGCCGTCATTGAGCGCGAGGGTCGGGATGGTCATGTGCCCACGCTACCCGGGCCGGGTTCGCGCTACACCCGCAGCGCGGCCATCTCCCGATCCGGGTTACCGAAGCGGTGCGCCGTGATCGTGACCGACTGCTCCCGCAGGAACGGCAGAAGCTCGATGCGACCCGAGGTCGTGACCGGGCCCGCGTAGATGGCGACATCCGGATCCCCGCCGACCGCCGTCGCGAGGGCGGCGGCGTCACCTCCGATGATCCGCACGCGACCGGTGAGCGTCGACGCCCGGGCCAGCCACGCGGCATCCGACTCGATCACGATCGATTCGACGATCGCGGTGGGCAGCGCCTCGTCGAACGACTCGACGAGCGGCGTCGGCAGCGGCACCGCGGTGCTGATCGTCAGGGGCGAGCGCGTCAGGCTCGCGGCGGCGATGAGCCGCACGAGGTGGCCGAGGGGCGCGCCCTCGGAGAGCCGGACCGTGACCGGGGCAGGGAGGTACCGCAGCACATTGCGCTCCACGCCGAGGCCCGAGACGTCGCGCGGGGTGCCGTACTGCTCGGCCCACGCGCGCTCGTCGCTCTCCGCGGCCCGGCGCACCCGATCGAACGCCTCGAAGTCGAGCCCCGCCTGGCCGCGCTTGACGACCGAGGCCACCCGCCGTGACAGGCCCGAGATCGCGATCGAGTTGACCGGCTCCTCCTCGACCGCGGCCCATCGGCCCAACGTGAGCACGTAGTTCGGTCCGCCGGCCTTCGCACCGGTGCCGACGGTCGAGCGCTTCCAGCCCCCGAACGGCTGCCGCTGCACGACGGCACCCGTGATGCCGCGGTTGACGTAGAGGTTGCCCGCTTCGACCCGCTCGAGCCAGCGCGAGACCTCGCCCGCATCGAGCGAGTGGATGCCCGCCGT
>CALRZA010000276.1:0-3548 GCA_943372535.1 Auritidibacter sp. Marseille-P8566 | reverse complement strand
CGCGGGAGGGCGGGTCGCAGCCGCGGTCGCATCCGCAGTCGAGCGGGAGGACGGGTCGCGGCCGAACCGCAACGGCACGCCTCTCAGCCCAGCGCGGCCTCGAGCTTGACCGTCAGTTCCGCGGTGTCGAAGTAGTTCTCGACGACGATCACGTCGGCGAACGTCGGGCCGATCGCATCCACGAACTCGGGCGACGTCAAGATCACCTGCGCGTCGGCGGCGACCTCCTTGACCGACGCGATGTCGGCCGCGATCACGGTCGCGTCGATGTCGAGCTTGCGCAGCACGCGTTCCGCGTTGACCTTGAGGATGCCGGAACTGCCGATGCCGGCTCCGCAGATCGTCACGATCTTCATGTGATGACGCCCATGATGCGCTGCACCTCGGCGGCGCTCGTCGCCGCCGCGATGTCGGCGATCGCGGTGGAGTCGTTGAAGATGTTGGCGAGGTGCGCGACCGCCGCGAGGTGCTGGTCGGCGCTCACGATCGCCAGCCCCAGCACGACGCTCACCGGGTCGTTGTAGGGGTGCCCGAAGTTCACGGGAGTGGCGAGGGTCACGATCGACATGCCGTTGCCGACGACGTCGGGTCCGGGACGCGCGTGGGCGAGCGCGAGGCCCGGGGCGATGACGACGTAGGGGCCGTGATCCTCGATCATGCGGATCATCTCGGCCGCGTACGACGGCTTGGCCACTCCCGACGCGGCGAGGGCGTCGGCGGCGAGGGTCACCGCGGCCCGCCAGTCGGCGGCGTCGGCCCCGAGAACGACGGCGTTCTCGGGCAGCGAGGGCAGCGGCATCCCGGTCACGCTTCGTCGAAGCCGGCGGTGATGCGATCCGCCAGCTCCTCGCGATCCTCGAGCGGCAGGAACGTCGCCGCGGCGGCGTTGAGCTGGAAGACCGCGAGGTCGGTGAGGTCGTAGTCGAAGGTCTCGGCGAGCAGGGCGAGCTCGCGGCTCAACGAGGTCGCGCTCATGAGGCGGTTGTCGGTGTTGACCGTCACCCGGAAGCCGAGCTGGTAGAGCAGATCGAACGGGTGGTCGATGAGCTCGTCACCCCACTGCTCGATCGCGCCCGTCTGCAGGTTGGATGACGGCGACAGCTCGAGGGCGATCTCGCGATCCTTGACCCACTGCGCCACCGGCCCGAGGGTGACGTAGGTGTTCTCGTCGTCTTCGCGCGCGGTGTGCACGTCCTCCGCGAGGCGCACGCCATGGCCGAGACGCAGGGCGCGGCCGTCGAAGAGGGCGCCGCGGATCGACTCGAGGCCGTCGGCCTCGCCCGCGTGCACGGTCGCCGGAAGGTAGTGGTGGGCGAGGTAGTCGAAGGCGTCCCGCAAGTTTCCGGCAGGGAAGCCTGCCTCGGCACCGGCGATGTCGAACCCGACGACGCCGCGGTTGCGATGGCGCACCGCCAGCTCGGCGATCTCGAGTCCGCGGTTCGCGTGGCGCATCGCGCTGACGAGCTGACCGACGCGGATGCTGCCGCCCGCGTGGGCGACCTCCTCGACCCCGGCGTCGAGACCCTCCTGCACGGCCTCCACCGCCTGGTCCAGGCTGAGGCCGCGGGTGAGGTGCTGCTCGGGGGCCCAGCGGATCTCGCCGTAGATCACGCCGTCGGCGTGCAGGTCGAGCACGAACTCCTTCGCGACGCGAGCGAGCCCCTCGTGGGTCTGCATGACCCCGGTCGTGAGATCGAAGGTCTTCAGGTACTCCACGAGCGAGCCGGAGTCGCTCTTCTCGGCGAACCACGCGCCGAGGGCGCTGGCGTCGGTCGCGGGCAGAGCCAGGCCCACGGCATCCGCGAGTTCGATGATCGTCTGAGGGCGCAATCCGCCATCGAGGTGGTCGTGCAGCGAGACCTTGGGCAGCGCGGTGATGCTGGCGCCTCCCCCGGGCATCAAGTACTCGTCGGAGGGCGCATTCATGCTTCCAATCTAGCGCGCAGGGTTGTCAGGCGCTGTGAAGCGTGCTCGCGATCTGCTCGGCCGCCCGGGTCGCGGCGTCCACGACGTCGTCGAGCGGGATCGCGCTGAAGGTCGTGGCGACGTACGGCACGGTGAGGGCCGCGATCGCGGTGCCCCGGGCATCCCGGATCGGGGCGACGACGTCGGTGATGCCCGGCTGCAGGGCGTCGGGGCGCACGACCGGCTCACTGGTCGTGAGGGCCCGGCCGGTGGCCGTCGAGTCCACGGGGAACAGCGCCCCGACCCGCACGCGGAAGCCGAAGTCGGCGGGGCTCTCGACCTGAGCCAGGATGCGCACCCGACCCGCGTCGAGGGCGCTCAGGTTGCAGGACTGCTGCACGGCATCCGCGAGCTCACGCATCGCCGGGGTGGCGGCGGCGATCAGGCCCCGCACGGGCGGATGCCGATGCGCGAGATCGAACGTCTTCATCGAGAACGAGTAGAGCCCCGACTGCGCATCGCGCACGAGGTAGCCGCGACCCTCGAGCGCGGCGAGCACGCGGAACACTTGCCCGACCGTGCGCCCCGTCGCCGCGGCGATCTCGGTCTGGCTCAGGGCTCCGGGCTCGTCGGCGAGCAGCTCGAGGATGTCGAGGCCCTTCTCCAGGGCCGGCACCCGGTAGTCGACGGGGTCGGCCACGCTCAGCGGTCCGCCCCCATCGCCCGCACCATGCGCCGGGCGATCTCGCGGTCGATGTCCTCCGGCACCGGCTGCGCGCCGGGGGTGAGCGTGCCGGCGGCCTTCGCGATGCGCTCGAGCGAGAGCGACTGCAACAGGAAGCCGAGATCCATCGACTGGATCGAGTTGCCCTTGGGCTCGCGCCCGGCGAGGTTCATCATGCGACCGTCGGCGAGCAGGATGACGTGGCGACCGCCGGGCAGGTCGACGCGCTCGATCGCCTCATCAAGCTGGTGCCCGCCGGTGGACATCGCGCGCAGCGCGGGCACGTCGATCTCCCACGGGAAGTGGCCCGCGTTGGCGAGCACCGCCCCGTCGGCGACCTTCTCGAAGAACGACTCGGTGAGGATGCCCGGGTGCCCGGTCGCCGTGAGGAAGAACTCCCCCCAGCCGGCGAGCGCATCGACGGTGTCGACGCGGAAGCCGTCCATCGCCGCCTCGAACGCCTTGAGCTCGTCGATCTCGACGACCGCGACCTTGCCGCCGAGCGCCCGCAGGTACTGCGCGATACCGCGGCCGCACCACCCGTAGCCCGCGACGACGAACCGCCGCCCCGGAACCATGAGGTTGGTGATGCGCATGACCGACTCGACGACCGACTGGCCGACCGCGTGCCGGTTCTCGCCGATCGCCTTCAGCAGCGAGTCGTTGATGACGATGACCGGGAACGGGATGCGGCCGGCCAGCTCGTCGCGCAGGCGGATGCCGCCGGAGGTCGTCTCCTCGGTGCCGCCGATGAGGCGGGTCGAGCTTGTCGAGACCTCCCCCGTGTCGACCTCGGCGGCCGCGAGCGCCGCAAGGTCCGCTCCGTTGTCGAGAAGGATGGTGGGCTTCGCCGCCCAGACCGCCGCGACGTTGGCGTGGTGCTGCCCGAGGGTGTCGTCGCGAGTGCCGTGCACGGTCA
>CALRZA010000275.1:0-3550 GCA_943372535.1 Auritidibacter sp. Marseille-P8566 | reverse complement strand
CGCACGATGTGCAGGGCCGCATCGATGCCCGCCGCGGTGCCCGCGCTCGTGACGACCTTGTCGTCCTCGACGAACAGCACGTCGGGATCGACGCTCACCGCCGGGTACATCGCCGCGAGCCGATCGGTGTGCATCCAGTGCGTCGTCGCCCGACGGCCGTCGAGGATGCCCGCCTGCGCGAGCGTGAACGCCCCGCTGCAGACACTGAGCACCCACGCCCCGCGCGCCTCGGCCTCGCGGATGACCTGCAGCACCCGCTCGTCGACCGGCACGATCTCGTGGGCCGGCACCGCGATCAGGTCGGCGGTCGCGGCGACCGAGAGATCGTTCTCGATGACCATGTCGTAGCCCAGGCTCGTGCGCACCCGGCCCGGATCGGCCGTCGCGATCGTGAAGTCGAACGCGGGACCGCCCGTGGCGCTGCGGTCGATCCCGAAGATCTCGCACACCACCCCGAATTCGAACGGCGCGACGCCGGGGATCGCGATCAGGACGACCGAGGAGAGCATGATTCCTCCGATGGCAGGAGTGACAGGGTCATCAGCATCCTGCCAGAGGCGGCAGGATCTTGCCACCCGTACACCTTCTGCCACCGACCCGGCGCGGTAGCGTGGTGCCATGACTTGGCTCGTGACCGGCGGCGCCGGCTACATCGGATCCCACGTGGTGCGCGCGCTCGTCGACGCCGGGATGCCCACCGTCGTGCTCGACGACCTCTCGTCGGGCCATGAGGCGTTCGTTCCGCGCGACGTGCCGTTCGTGCGCGGCTCGATCCTCGACGGGGGACTCGTGCTGCAGACCCTCGAGGATCACGAGGTCACGGGCGTCGTGCACGTCGCGGGCTTCAAGTACGCCGGGGTCTCGGTGCAGCGCCCGCTGCACACCTACGAGCAGAACGTCTCCGGCACCGCACGTCTGCTCGCGGCGATGGAGTCGCACGGCGTCGATCGCATCGTGTTCTCCTCGAGCGCGGCCGTCTACGGCACTCCCGACGTCGACGTGGTCACCGAGGAGACCGCCAAGAGCCCCGAGTCGCCCTACGGCCAGTCGAAGCTCATCGGCGAGTGGCTGCTGGCCGACCAGGGCGTCGCGGTCGGGCTGCGCCACACGTCGCTGCGCTACTTCAACGTCGTCGGATCGGGGTCGCCCGAGCTCTACGACTCGAGCCCGCACAACCTCTTTCCCCTCGTCTTCACCGCGCTCGCCGAGGGGCGAACCCCGCGAGTGAACGGCACCGACTACCCGACGCCCGACGGCACGACCGTGCGCGACTACATCCATGTCACCGACCTGGCCCTGGCCCACGTCGCCGCCGCGCGCCGCCTGGATGCGGGCGAGCCCGTCGAAGCGGCCTACAACCTCGGCAGCGGCACGGGCGTGTCGGTGGGCGAGATCATGTCCACCGTCGCCGAGGTCACCGGCATCGCGTTCACGCCCGAGGCGGCGCCGCGCCGCGCCGGCGACCCCGCTCGCATCGTCGCGGCGGGCGACCTGGCCGCCCGCGATCTCGGCTGGGCGATGCGTCACAGCCTGCGCGAGATGGTCGAGTCCCAATGGTTAGCGACTCGCGGCGCGTCGAAGACCGCAGACTGATCGGTGCACAATTATCATCCCCGACTTGACGCGGGGGTAATGACACCGGTGTAATTATCCCTAACGCGCCGGGCAGTTCCGCACGAGCGCGGAGGGGAGACAGCCATGGTGAGCAACGGATATCGTGCCGGTGTTCCTGACGACTGGTTCATCGACCCCGTCCGCCTCGGTGTTCCCGGTGTGCGCCAGCTGCCCGTCGACGACGACAACCCGCTCGCGTGGCAGACCGACTCCCTGTGCGCCCAGACCGATCCGGAAGCCTTCTTCCCGGAGAAGGGCGGATCGACGCGCGATGCGAAGAAGATCTGCTCGTCGTGCGAGGTTCGCACCCAGTGCCTCGAGTACGCACTGGAGAACGACGAGCGTTTCGGCATCTGGGGCGGCCTCTCCGAGCGCGAGCGCCGCAAGCTGAGAAAGCGCGCGTGAGTGGAGTGTCACCGGCCTGACCTCCGGTGGCCCGCATAGTCTCGACGAGACATGCAACCGAGAGTCACTGTCGTGCTCGTCGCCCGCAACGGGGCCGAGTACCTGCCGAGAACCCTGGCCGCGATCGCGGCGCAGACTCGGCGACCCGATCGGGTCGTGCCGGTGGATGCCGCGTCGAACGATCGCTCGGGTGACCTGCTCGTCGACGCCCTGCCCGGCCAGCTGATCACGACCCCCGGGCGTCGCAGCTTCGGCGGTGCGATCGCCCACATGCTGCCCCTCGTTCCCGCCCTCGACGGCACCGAGTGGCTGTGGCTGCTCGGCCACGACAACGCCCCGTCCCCGGGCGCCCTCTCGGCCCTGCTCGGGGCCGTCGAGGTCGCGCCCAGCGTCGCGATCGCGGGGCCCAAGCTCATGCAGTGGGATGACCCGGCCGTCATCGCGACCTTCGGTGAGACCCTGACGCCCTACGGACGCGCGGTGCCCGTGGTCGCCGACGAGCTCGACCAGGCTCAGCACGACATCCAGAGCGATCTGCTCGGCGTCTCGGCGGGCGGCATGCTCGTGCGACGCGACGTCTTCGCCGCCCTCGGCGGCTTCGATCCCGGGCTGCCGAGCGCGGATGCCGGACTCGATCTCTCCGTTCGGGCCCGTCTCGCCGGCCACCGGGTCATCGGCGTTCCGGCGGCGCGGGTCGCCAGCGCGGGCCCGGCCGAGCTGTTCGGGCGCCGCAGCGTGTCGGTCGGAGCTCAGGCCCGCATCCGGCGCACCGCTCAGCTGCACCGGCGACTCGTCTACGCGCCCGCGCTTGCGGTGCCACTGCACTGGCTCACACTGCTGCCGCTCGCCATCGTGCGCGCGCTCGTGCAGCTCATCGCCAAACGGCCGGGCGCCGTCGGCGGCGAACTCGCGGCCGCCTTTGCGGCGGCGTTCGACGGCACCGTTCCCGGCGCGCGGCGGCGCCTGCGCCGCAACCGGGTTCTCGGCTGGGCCTCGATCGGGGCGCTGCGGATGCCGTGGGCCGAGGTGCGCGAACGTCGCGCCGCCGACCGGGCGCTCCCGCTCGCGGGCGCCGAGCCGCGCACGACCCCGGGCTTCTTCGGCGCGGGCGGAGCCTGGGTCGTGCTGCTCGCCCTGCTCGCCGGCGTGCTCGCGTTCGGCCGGTTCGTCAACGCCCCGGCGATCATCGGCGGAGCGGTCGCCCCCCTCTCGGCGTCGGTCACCGAGCTCTGGTCCCACGTCGGTCTCGCCTGGCGTGATGTCGGAACCGGCGAGTTCGGCGCGGGCGACCCGTTCGCCGCCGTGCTCGCACTGCTCGGCACGCTCTCGTTCTGGAGCCCGTCGTCGAGCATCGTGCTGCTCTGGATCGTCGCCATGCCGCTGTCCGCGCTCACGGCGTGGTGGTGTGCCGCTCGTCTCTCGACCCGCGGCTGGGCCCCGGGTCTCGCGGCGGTCGCGTGGGCCGTCGCGCCGCCGCTGCTCGCGGGGCTGACCGACGGACGCCCCGGCGCCGTTCTCGCCCACGTGCTCC
>CALRZA010000274.1:0-3559 GCA_943372535.1 Auritidibacter sp. Marseille-P8566 | reverse complement strand
GAGATGATGATGCGGCGCGCGATGAAGCGCGGGTCCTCTCCCGCCTCGAACATGCGGGCGAGGTAGTGCAGGGCCGCATCGACGTCCGATCCGCGCACCGACTTGATGAACGCGCTGATGACGTCGTAGTGCTCGTCGCCCTGGCGGTCGTAGCGCAGCAGCGCGCGGTCCACGGCGGTCGCGACGATCTCGTCGGTGATGACCGGCAGCCCCTCGCCGGTGTGGGAGGCCGAGGCCGACAGCGCGGACGCCTCGAGCGCCGTGAGGGCCCGTCGGGCATCCCCCGATGACAAGCGGATGATCGTGTCACGGGCGGCCGGATCGAGCTCGACCGCGCCGCGCAATCCGCGCGGGTCGACCACCGCGCGATCGATGAGCACCCCGAGGTCGTCCTCGTCGAGGGCCTCGAGGGTGAGCAGGAGCGACCGTGAGAGAAGCGGCGAGATGACCGAGAACGACGGGTTCTCGGTGGTCGCGGCGACGAGGATCACCCAGCCGTTCTCGACCCCCGGCAGGAGGGCGTCTTGCTGGGCCTTCGTGAAGCGATGGATCTCGTCGAGGAAGAGCACGGTCGACAGGCCGTAGAGATCGCGCGCCGAGAGGGCCTCCTCCATGACCTGACGCACATCGCGCACGCCGGCCGTCACCGCCGACAGCTCGACGAACTTGCGGCCGGAGCCTAGAGCGATGGCCTTCGCGATCGTCGTCTTGCCGGTGCCGGGCGGACCCCACAGGATGATCGACGCCGAGCCCTGGGCGCCCGTGCGATCCGTCGCGAGACTCACGAGCGGCGAGCCCGGCCCGAGCAGGTGCCGCTGGCCCGCGATCTCGTCGAGCGAGGCCGGGCGCATGCGCACGGCGAGCGGGGTCGAACCCGAGTTGAGGCCCGGCTGCGCGTTCATCGTGCCCATGCTACCCGCGGGGCCGCGCGGTCATTTGGCGCGCTCCCGGCGGGAGCCGTAAAGTTCAATGCGCGCCGGACCGTGGCGCACCAATCCCCTCTGCCTGAAGGAGCGCCGTCGTGGCCCCGAGCAAGAACACCGAGCGCGAGGCTCGCGAAGCCCGGGAGCGTCTGCGTCGCTTCACCGCACGGCAGGCGGTTCATGACAACCGGATCGCCCGCCGCAAGCGCGACAACCTGGTCGCCGTCGGTGCGGTCATCGTCGTGGCGACCCTCGCGACCGTGGCTCAGATCTTCTACTTCAACGGTGGCCCCGGCACCCCGACCCCCGCGCCGTCGGCCAGCGCCAGCGCGGCCCCGCAGACCGGCGAGAACGTCGGCAACGTGCCCGACCCCGGTTTCGGCGAGTTCGAGGTCTACACCGGATCGATGACCCTCAACGATTCGATCACGCTCGACTTCACCCTCGACACCTCGCTCGCGCCGCAGGCCGGGTCGTCGATCCTCGCCGACTCGACAACGGGCTACTACGTCGGCAAGTCGTGCCACCGACTGGTGCAGACCGAAGGCGCCAGCCTCCTCCAGTGCGGGTCGATCGACGGCGCCGGGTCACCCGATCCCGAGTACTCGTACGGTCCCATCGAGAACGACCCCGTCGACGGCATCTACCCCGCCGGCACGATCGCCATGGCGCGCGGCTCGAACGACGGCTACAGCAACGGGCGTCAGTTCTTCATCGTGCTCACCGAGACGCGGCTCCCCGGCGATGCGGCCGGCGGCTACTCCGTGGTCGGCCAGGTCACGAGCGGGCTCGACCAGCTGATCGCCGAGGTCGCGTCTGGCGGTATCGCGGGTGGCGCGACTGACGGAGCCCCGGTCGTGCCGACGACGATCACGGCCTTCACGATCCAGTAACGCCCTGCCAGCCGCCACCCCCGTGTCCTATGCTGGGGGGCGCCCGCTGGGCACCATCCCTGTCGCATCGAACGAGGTAGATCACGTGACTGACGAGAAGGCCCCCTGGGGTCGCGTTGACGAGACGGGTACCGTCTACGTGCGCGAGGCATCGGGCGAGCGCGTCGTCGGCCAGTACCCCGACGGCACGCCCGAGGAGGCGCTCGCCTACTTCGAGCGCAAGTTCACCGAGCTCGCCGGTCAGGTGACACTCGTCGAGCAGCGCGCCAAGCGCGGCGCCCCGGCGGCCGACATCGCGAAGACCGTCGCGACCCTCGCAGCGACGATCTCGACCGCGAATGCGGTCGGCGACCTCGCCGCGCTGCAGGCGCGCATCGACGCCTTGGGTGGAACCGTCACCGAGCTCACCGAGAAGCAGTCCGAGGAGACCAAGGCGGCCGTCGCCGCCGCGCTCGTGGAGCGCGAGGCTCTCGTCACCCGCATCGAGGCCCTCGCAGCTCAGGACCCGGCCAAGGCGCAGTGGAAGCAGGTCACGGCGACGGTCGATGAGCTGTTCGCCGCCTGGCAGAAGCACCAGGCCGACGGCCCGCGCCTGCCCAAGAACGAGTCCAACGAACTGTGGAAGCGATTCCGTGCCGCGCGCGCGACGATCGACGGGCACCGCAAGGCATTCTTCGCGGAGCTCGACTCCGCTCACAAGGACGCCCGCACCGCGAAGCAGGCGCTCGTGACGAAGGCGGAGGCTCTCGTCGGCAAGGGGGCGGACGGCATCCCGGCCTATCGCGCCCTGCTCGATGAGTGGAAGGCCGCCGGCCGCGCCGGCAAGAAGTTCGACGACGCGCTCTGGGCGAAGTTCAAGGAGGCGGGCGACGCCCTCTACTCAGCGAAGTCCGAGATCGACGCGAAGGACAACGTCGAGTTCGAAGTGAACCTCGAGGCCAAGCTCGCCCTGCTCACCGAGGCCGAGCCGATCCTGACCGAGACCGACCGCACGAAGGCTCGCGCCGCCCTGACCTCGATCCAGAAGCGCTGGGATGCAATCGGCAAGGTTCCGCGCGACAAGGTCAAGCCGATCGAGGACCGCCTGCGCAAGGTCGAGGCGGCCGTTCGCGCCCTCGACGACGAGCACTGGCAGCGCAACAACCCCGAGCGCCAGCAGCGCGAAGAGGGCTTCCTCGGGCAGCTCAACGAGGCGATCGCCAAGCTTGAGCGCGAGCTCGAGGCGGCCAAAGCCGGCGGCGACAAGAAGGCGATCGCGGCAGCGCAGGAGGCCCTCGACGCGCGCAAGGCGTGGCTGGGCGCTCTCAAGTCCTGATCAGTTCGCACGGGCACGCGGTCATCCACTGATCCGGGCGTGACCCTGTGGCGCGGCCCCGCCGGCGTCGACCATGGGCTCATGCCGACGCTCCTCTCCCCCGTGCTCTCCCCCCTCGATCTGCCGCTCGCCGAGCTCA
Organism: Auritidibacter sp. Marseille-P8566; assembly: GCA_943372535.1. Lineage (GTDB taxonomy): Bacteria > Actinomycetota > Actinomycetes > Actinomycetales > Microbacteriaceae > Rhodoglobus. The sequence goes on along the minus strand of CALRZA010000274.1, from coordinate 289 downwards.
GTGCCGCTCGCCTCGACGGCGAACTCTTCGGCATCGCCGACTGCTATCTGCCCGGGGATCTGCCCGAGGGCGCCGCCGTTCGCGCAGCGGCACTGCGCGCCGCTCTGCCGCACGACCGCCTCATCGCCGAGCAGCAGAGCGCCGCCTGGGTCTGGGGCGTGCTCGACGTCGCGCCGACCCCGCACCGCTTTGCTGCGGCGATCGGTGCTCGCGTCGGGCGTCGATCGTCGTCGTGGATGCGGGTGCGCGAGGTCGTCATCGCCGACGACGACCGCACCGAGGTCGCCGG
>CALRZA010000273.1:0-3566 GCA_943372535.1 Auritidibacter sp. Marseille-P8566 | reverse complement strand
CGCCGCAGTCGCAGCAGCTCGCGCGAGACGGAGAGCAGGTCATCCTGCCAGGGTTCCCGCTGCCACGGCAGCCAGGTCAGCTCGTTGTCGTGGCAGTAGGCGTTGTTGTTGCCGCGCTGGGTGCGACCGAACTCGTCGCCCGCCGTGAGCATCGGGATGCCGGCCGACAGCAGCAGGGTGCCGAGGAGGTTGCGCATGGCCTTGGCCCGGGCATCCCGGATCGACGGGTCGTCGGTCGGTCCCTCGACGCCGTGATTGAAGGAGTGGTTGTTGTCGGTGCCGTCGCGGTTGTTCTCGCCGTTGCCGAGGTTGTGCTTGACGTTGTAGGCCGTGAGGTCGGCCATCGTGAACCCGTCATGGGCGGTGATGAAGTTGACGGATGCCATCGGCCCGCGCTCCTGCGAGAACACGTGTGCCGACCCCGCCAGCCGCCGGGCGAGGGACCCGATCCCGTTGGGCGCGGAGCCGTTGGCCCGCGCCGCCCCGATGTCGGTGAGCCAGAAGTCGCGCATGCGGTCGCGGTAGCCGTCGTTCCACTCGCTCCAGCCGTCGGCGAACTTGCCGACCTGCCAGCCGCCCATGCCGACATCCCACGGCTCGGCGATCATCGTGACGTCGGCGAGTTCGGGGTCGCTCATGATCGCGGTCAGCAGCGGGTGGTCGGCACGGAACTCATGGTTCTCGTCCCGTCCGAGCGTGGCGGCGAGGTCGAACCGGAAGCCGTCGATCTGCAGGTCGTTGGCCCAGTACTTGAGCGAGTCGAGGATGAGGCGCTGGGCGGCGGGCGTCGCGGTGTTGACCGAGTTGCCGCATCCCGTGACGTCGATGTACTGGCCCTCGGCGGTCTGCCGGTAGTAGTGGCGGTTGTCGAGTCCGCGCAGGCTCGTCGTCGGCCCGCCCAGACCCTCCTCGGCGGTGTGGTTGTAGACCACGTCGAGCACGACCTCGAGGCCCGCCTCGTGCAGCAGCTTGACCATGCCCTTGAACTCCCGCAGCACCGCCCCCGTGCCGCCGGACTGCGCCTCGCGGGTCGCGTAGGAGGCGTGCGGCGTGAAGAAGTTGAGGGTGTTGTAGCCCCAGTAGTTGATGAGCCCCTGTTTGATCAGGCGCTGCTCGCTGACGAACTGGTGCACGGGCAGCAGCTCGAGGGTCGTGACCCCGAGGCCGAGGAGATACTCGATCGTCGACTCGTGGGCGAGGCCCGCGTAGGTGCCGCGCAGCTCCTCGGGCACGTGCGGGTTGAGGCGCGTGAGCCCCTTGGCGTGCGCCTCGTACATCACGCTGTGGTCGCGCCCGATGCGGGGCTTGGATGACGTGCCCCAGTCGAATGTGTCGGGCTCCTGCACGTAGCCGCGCCACTCGCCGTCGTCCGTGCGCACGAGCCCGCGGGCGTAGGGGTCGAGCAGATGGCGGGCGGGATCGAAGACGTGCCCGGGGCCGGTCGGGCCGTTCGCCCGCACGGTGTAGCGCATCCCGGGTCGCAGACGCTCGCTCGTGACCGACCAGACGTCGCCGGGTCCCTTCGTCATCGGCAGGGTCGCGCTGACCCAGGTCGCGTCCTTCTCGTCGAAGAGGCAGAGGTCGAGGCTCGTGGCGCTCGCCGACCAGACCCGCAGTGTTCCCCCGTCGGGTGTCAGGCGCACGCCGAGGTCGGCGAGAGGATCGGCGGGCATGGTCTCAAGAGTATCGACCGAGTGAGTCATGCTTGTTACATGCCCGTCTACCTCGACCATGCGGCGACCACGCCGATGCCGCCCGAGGTTCTCGCCGCCTATACCTCGGCGTTGGGGCTCGTGGGCAACCCGTCGTCGATCCACACGCAGGGTCAGCAGGCGAAGCGGATGCTCGAGGATGCCCGAGCGGCGGTCGCGACGTCTGTCGGCGCGACGCCGATCGACGTCACCTTCACGTCGGGCGGCACGGAGGCGATCAACCTCGCCGTGAAGGGGTTGTTCTGGCGCGCTGACGGCAACCGGATCCTCGCCACCCGCGCCGAGCACCATGCCACGATCGACGCCCTCGAGTGGCTCGAGAGCCACGAGGGTGCCGAGATCGAGTGGATCCCCGTCGACTCGCTCGGCCGCATCGACCTCGCCGCGCTCGAGGCCGCACTCGGTCCCGACGTCGCGCTCGTCACCACCCTCTGGGCCAACAACGAGGTGGGAACGCGCCAGCCGATCGAGGCGATCGTCGCGTTGGCCGCAGCCCACGGCATCCCCGTGCATGCGGATGCCGTGGCCGCCTTCGGACAGGTGCCGATCGACTTCGCCGCCTCGGGTCTCACCGCCCTGAGCGTCTCGGCGCACAAGATCGGGGGACCGGTCGGCGTCGGCGCGCTGATCACCTCGCGTGCGGCGCAGCTCGAGCCGTTGCTGCACGGCGGCGCTCAGCAGCGGTTCCGGTCGGGAACGCAGGATGCCGCCGGCGCCCACGCCTTCGGGGTCGCCGCAGCGCGGGCGACCGCCGATCTGCCCGCCCACGCGGCCCGGCTCGCGGCCCAGCGCGATCGCCTCGCCGCGGGCATCCGGGCGGCGGTGCCGACGGCGGTGCTGCGCGGCGACCCGGTCGATCGGCTGCCCGGCAACGTGCACGCGACCTTCCCGGGCTGCGAGGGGGACTCGCTGCTGTTCCTGCTCGACGCGGCCGGCTTCAGCGTCTCGACGGGTTCGGCGTGTCAGGCCGGGGTGCCCGAGGCGTCGCACGTGCTGCTCGCGATGGGCCTGAGCGAACCCGAGGCGCGCGGGGCACTGCGCTTCAGCCTCGGCGACACGACGACCGAGGCCGAGATCGACGCGCTGCTTGCGGTGCTGCCGGGAGTCGTCGAGCGCGCGGCGGCGGCCGGGCTGGCGTAGGTGCTCGGCCGGTCGAGCTCGTCGAGTTCTCACCGACGAGCTGCCGGGACACCCCAGAACCCCCTCGACCTACACTGGAACCCATGAAGGTTCTGGCGGCGATGAGCGGCGGTGTCGACTCCGCGGTCGCGGCCGCGCGCGCCGTCGACGCCGGTCATGACGTCGTCGCGGTGCACCTTGCGCTGAGCCGCACGCCCGGCACGCTGCGCACCGGCGCCCGTGGATGCTGCACCATCGAGGACTCGATGGATGCCCAGCGCGTCGCCCAGCTCATCGGCATCCCCTACTACGTCTGGGACTTCTCGGAGCGCTTCAAGGCCGAGGTTGTCGACGACTTCGTCGCCGAGTACTCCGCCGGCCGCACGCCGAACCCGTGCATGCGGTGCAACGAGCGCATCAAGTTCGCGGCCCTGCTCGAGAAGGCGCTCGCCCTCGGCTTCGACGCGGTCGCGACCGGCCACTACGCCAGCGTCGTGACCCGGGATGACGGCACCCGCGAACTGCATCGCGCCGCCTCGTGGGCCAAGGACCAGTCCTACGTGCTTGGCGTGCTCACCGCTGACCAGCTCGCGCACGCGATGTTCCCGCTGGGCGCGACGCCGTCGAAGGAGCTCGTGCGCGCCGAGGCGGCCGAGCGCGGGTTCGCGCTCGCACAGAAGCCGGATTCGCACGACATCTGCTTCATCCCCGACGGCGACACCCGCGGCTGGCTCG
>CALRZA010000272.1:0-3567 GCA_943372535.1 Auritidibacter sp. Marseille-P8566 | reverse complement strand
ACTTCGCCGCCGACATCCTCGAGTTCTACGCCGACAACGCCGAGGCGATCACGAGCGATCAGCCGCTGCAGATCCTCGGCGACGGCACCGCCGTCATCCGCCGCACGTCGCTCGGCCCGCTGCTCGGCATCATGCCGTGGAACTTCCCGTACTACCAGGTCGCCCGGTTCGCCGGCCCCAACCTCGTGCTCGGCAACACGGTGCTGCTCAAGCACGCCAGCCAGTGCCCGGCCTCGGCCGCCGCGATCGAGAAGATCTTCCTCGACGCGGGCTTCCCCGTGGGCGCCTACGTCAACCTCTATGTCTCGAGCGCGCAGGTCGCCGACATCATCGCCGACCCTCGGGTGCACGGCGTCTCGCTCACCGGCTCCGAGGCCGCGGGAGCCGCGGTCGCCGAGGTCGCGGGCCGCAACCTCAAGAAGGTCGTGCTCGAGCTCGGTGGCTCCGACCCGTTCATCGTGCTGTCGACCGACGATCTCGACGCTACGGTGCAGGCGGCGGTGGATGCCCGGCTCGACAACTCCGGACAGTCCTGCAACGGCGCCAAGCGCTTCATCATCGCCGACGAGCTGTACGACGACTTCCTCGCCGGATTCGTCGCGAGCATGAGCGCGGTGGAAGCCGTCGACCCCACCGCTCCGGATGCCGTGCTCGGCCCGCTCTCGTCGGCATCCGCCGCCGAGCAGCTCGAAGCGCAGGTCGCCAAGGCGGTCGCCCAGGGCGCCACCGTCGTGACCGGAGGCACCCGCGACGGGGCGCTCTTCGCCCCGACCGTGATCACCGGCGTCACGGCCGAGATGGACGCCTACGGTGAGGAGTTCTTCGGACCCGTCGCCATGGTCTTCCGCGCGACGGATGAGCACGAGGCGGTGACGATCGCGAACGGCACGAGCTTCGGTCTCGGCTCATACCTCTTCACGACCGATCCCGAGCAGGCCCAGCGCGTGGCCGACCGCATCGAGGCGGGCATGGTCTATGTCAACCTCGTGCTGGCCGACAGTCCCGAGCTGCCGTTCGGCGGCGTGAAGCGCAGCGGCATCGGGCGCGAGCTCGGCTACCTCGGCGCCGACGAGTTCGTCAACAAGAAGCTCATCCGCAGCGCCTGACCATGGCCGACCGCGATCCGGCGCAGTTCCGTGCGTTCCTCGTCGGACTCGCGGAGGGCATGATCGCGGCGGACGAGTCGGTGGACTCGATCTACGACCAGCTCGAGCGCACCGCTCTCGCGTACGGCCTGACCGACACCGACTTCGTCGTGCTGCCCACGCTGATCCTCGTGCAGACCGACGGCGACTCGGGCGGACGGGTCACCGTGCGTTCGCGGGATGTCGACTCGTTCCACTTCCATCAGATCGCGGCGCTCTATCGCCTGCTCACCCTCGCGGAGCGGGCGGCGATCGAGCCCGCGGAGGGGCTGGAGCAGCTCGCGCAGATCCGGGCGATGCGTCCGCGATTCGGCTGGGCCGTGCGCACGATCGGCCACGCCATCCTCGCAGCGGGCCTCTCGCTCATGCTCGTGCCGACGCCTGAGGGCGTGGCGATCGCGTTCGGTCTCGGGTTGATCGTGGGGCTCGCCAAGCTCGTGCCGTCCCGCGCCCTGCAGTTGATCCTGCCCACGCTCGCGGCGCTCGGCAGTGCGATCGTGGTCTACGAGCTCGCCCGGTTCATCGGGGTGGGCGACCCGCTGCGGTTGCTCATCGCTCCGCTGGCGACATTCCTGCCCGGCGCGATGCTGACGACGGCGACCGTCGAGCTGGCCTCGCGGCAGATGATCGCGGGGGCATCCCGGCTCGTCGCGGGGTTGATGCAGCTCGCGCTGCTGGCCGTCGGCATCCTCGCGGCGGGGGCGATCGTCGGAGTGGATTCGGCGGACTACAACCCGATCCTCACGATCACCGTCGTGCCGTGGTGGGTGGAGTGGATCGGCGTGATCCTCTTCGCGGTGGGCATCTACCTCTACCTGTCGGTGCCGGCCTGGGCGTTCACGTGGGTGGTGCTCGTGCTGCTCACGGCCTTTGCGGTGCAGACCAGCACGGTCGGGCTCGTGGGGTCGACCGTGAGCGCGTTCTTCGGCGCCCTCGTCGTGACGCCGTTCGTGCTCTGGCTCGCGAATCGCGACTTCGGGGCGCCCGCTCAGCTCACCTTCCTGCCGGCCTTCTGGCTTCTCGTGCCCGGCGCCTCGGGGCTCATCGGTCTGACCGAGGCGGGGGATGTCGGACTCGGCGGCCTCGGCACCGCCCTCGCGACCGTGCTCTCGATCGCGCTCGGCGTGCTCATTGGCACAGCCCTGTTCCGGGGCGTGGCGGAGGTGGGGCGCCGGGTCACTCGCTGACGACAGGGGCGGGCACCAGGCCCGCCCCCTCGTCGGCTACGCCGCCAGGTCCCGACGCCGGAGCACGAGCAGGGCGGCGACGCAGCCGCCGAGCGCGATCGCGACGAGCGTGGCTGAGGCGGCGACATCCAACTCCTCCACTGGCAGCGCCGACGACCAGAAGAACGGGCTCACCTGCTGCAGCCACTCGGGCAACTGCAGCAGCTCGCCCAACTGACCGAGCACGAGTCCGATGGTCAGGAGGCCCCAACCCAGGGCGACGGTCAGGCGCGGGACGAAGGCGAACACGAGCGCGGTGACGGCGACGAAGACGACCGAGGCCGGCGCGTGCGCGAGTGCCGCGCCGGTGTACCGGCCGATCGCATCGGTGTCCCCCTGCGTGCGCGCGATCGCCGCTCCCGCCGCGGCCCCGGTCGCCAGACAGACCGCGAGCACCGAGAGGGCCGCGACCGCCAGGGTTGAGCCCATCCACCGCGCCCGGTCGGTCGGGGTGGAGAGCAGGAGCTCGGCCCGCCCCTCTGCCTCTTCGGCCCGCAGGCGCAGCACCGCTTGCACTCCGGCGGCAGCCGACAGGATGCCCGCGATGCCGAGCATGCCCGAGATGAAGATGTCGACGATGTCGGCCTCGCTGCCCGGCACGAGCCGCGCGATCAGCTGCGCGAGGGATTCGTTGCCGGCGAGCGCGTCGGCGACGACCGGGCCGATCCCTCCCGCGATGCCGCCGAGCACCATTCCGCTGACGATCCACCCGATGAGGGTGGAGCGCTGCAGCCGCCACGCGAGCCCGAACACGCTGTGGCCACCGACGCGAGCGCGATCCCGACCCGACCGGTCGGCGACGAGGCTCGCGCCGAGATCGCGCCGCGTGCGCAGGGCGAGTGCGAGCGCACCCAGCGTGACGGCGACGCCGAGCCCGATCAGCAGCGGCGCCAGGCTCGGTTCATCACCGAACGGGCGGATGGCCTGACCCCAGCCGATCGGCGACGCCCACGACACCGCAGCCGGGGTGACGGTCAGCAAGTCGTCGCTGGGGGTGCCGAGTGCATCCCCGATTCCGCGCACGAGGTACGCGATGCCCACCAGAGCGCTGGCGACACCATTGGCTCCTCGACCGTTGGGCATGACCTGGGCGACCACCGCCGCGACCCCGACGAAGACGAGGCCCACACTGCCGACGGCGAGCGCGGCCCGGATTGATCCGTCGAGCGGCAGCCCGCCGGCGACGTAGCCGAGGG
>CALRZA010000271.1:0-3578 GCA_943372535.1 Auritidibacter sp. Marseille-P8566 | reverse complement strand
GTCACCTGGATCTTCTACGACCACGAGGAGGTCGCGAGCGACCTCAATGGTCTCGGCCGGCTCGCGCGGAACCATCCCGAGCTCCTCGCGGGCGACTTCGCGATCCTCGGCGAGCCGACGAGCGCGACGGTCGAGGGCGGCTGCAACGGCACCGCTCGCGTCGACATCCGCCTGCACGGGGTGCGGGCCCACTCGGCACGGTCGTGGGTGGGGGTCAACGCGATCCACGCGGCGGCTCCCGTGCTCGCGATCCTCAGCGACTACCGTCCCGCCGAGATCGAGGTCGACGGCCTCGTCTACCGGGAGGGCCTCAACGCGGTCGGCATCTCGGGCGGGGTCGCCGGCAACGTCATCCCCGACGAGGCGGTCATCAGCGTCAACTACCGGTTCGCCCCCAGCCGCAGCGCCGACGAGGCGATCGCGCACGTGCGCGAGGTCTTCGCGGGCTTCGACATCGAGGTGACCGACCTGGCCGGGGGAGCGCGACCCGGGCTCGACGATCCGCTGGCGCAGGAGTTCCTCGCGGCCGTCGGCGGCGAGGCGCGACCCAAGTACGGCTGGACCGACGTCGCGCGGTTCGCCGAGCTCGGCATCCCCGCCGTCAACTACGGCCCGGGGGATCCGCTGCGGGCCCACGCCGACGACGAGCGGGTCGACGTCACCGAGATCGTCGCGTGCGAACGGGGCCTGCGGGCGTGGCTGAGCGGTCGCTGAGCACCGCACGCAGCACGGCGCTGCGGGTGCGCTGGCGGCTGACCCACTGGGCGGTCAAGGTCACCGCGGTCTTCCTGCTCTCGCGGGTCGTCACCACCGCGCTGCTGCTGGCCTACGCGAATGCGCAGGGCGTCAACGCGTGGACGGGCGCGAGCCCGAACTACTTCGAGTTCGCCAAGCTCTGGGACGGCCACTGGTACTTCATCATCGCGGCGGTCGGGTATCCGACCGAGCTGCCGATCACCGACGACGGGTTCGTCGGCGAGAGCGCGTGGGCCTTCATGCCGGCCTACCCCGCCCTGGTGCGTGCCCTCATGCTCGTGACCACCCTCGACTTCTCGGTCGTCGCCGTGATCGTCTCCGTGGCGTTCGCCTACGGCACGGCCCTCATGCTCTACCGGCTCATGGCGCTGCTGCTGCCCTCGAGCACCGCGCTCTTCGCCGTCGTGCTGTTCTGCGTCGGACCGCTCTCGCCGATCCTGCAGGTCGCCTACGCCGAGTCGATGCACGCCTTCCTGCTGACGCTCGCGCTGTATCTGCTCGTCAGGCGCCGCTACCTCATGATGCTGCCGGTGATCGCGGTGATGGCGCTCACCCGGCCGTCGGCGCTGGCCTTCGCGCTCGCGATGCTCCTGCACGTCATCCACCGTTGGGTCATGCGCGAACGCGACCCGTATCCGTGGCGCGAGCGCCTCGAGTCGGTGATCGTGGGCCTCTTCAGCGCCTTCATGGGGGTCGCGTGGCTGCTCATCGCCGCGGCGCTCACGGGCTCGCTCACGGCGTACACCGACACCGAGCTCGCGTGGCGGGCGCCCTACGTCGGGCGGGTCGAGCTCGTGCCCTTCACGCCGTGGATCCAGGCCGCCGGATTCTGGGCCGGGGTGGCGCGGATGCCCGCCTGGGTCATGCTCGTGGCTCTCGCGCTGCTCGTGGCCGCCTTCGCCGCCTTCCTGTTCACGCCGTGGGCGCGTCGCCTCGGCCCGGACCTCCGCTTCTGGTCGGCGAGCTATGCGCTCTACCTGGTTGCGGTGTTCTTCCCGCAGTCGAGCACCTTCCGCCTGCTGCTGCCGCTCTTCCCGCTCGTGGGTGCCCTCGCTCAGCCGCCGTCACGCGTCTACCGGGTCGCGATCGTGACGCTCTTCATCCTCGGTCAGTGGGGGTGGATCCACATCGCATGGTGGGTCGACGGCTACGACTGGACGCCCCCGTGAGTCGGTCGCCAACTGTTCGTTTTCGGGTTATCGGATCCATGAACGATAATGGAGGGGTATCCACGTGAAAGGGGACATCTCATGGCAGCCATGAAGCCGAGGACCGGTGACGGACCGATGGAGGCTGTTAAGGAAGGTCGTCTCATCATCGTTCGCGTTCCGCTCGAGGGCGGCGGGCGACTCGTCGTCTCCGTGAACGATGCCGAAGCCAAGGAGCTTCACGACGCTCTCGCCGGAGTCGTCGCGGTCTAGTCCGCGACCGCTCGTCGGCGAACTCTAGTCGGCGATCTTGACCAGCTGAAGCAGACCGTCGCCGGCATCCGTCAGCGAGGCGATCACGGCATCCGATGTCGCGATCTCCTTGAGCAGCAGACGGAAGCCTGCGACGGTCTCGTCGCGCTGCGTGGGGTCGGCGACGCGTCCGCGCCACAGTGCGTGGATCACGACGACGATCCCGCCGGTGCGCACGAGCCGCAGCCCGTGCTCAACGTACTCGATCACCGAGCCCGGATCCGCGTCGATGACGACGAGGTCGTAGCTCGCCTCGTTCATGCGCGGGAGCACCTCCGACGCGCGCCCGGCGATCAGCCGCAGGCGGTTGGCGGGAATGCCCGCCTCGACGAACGCGCGACGGGCGACCTGCTGGTGGTCGACCTCGAGGTCGATCGAGGTGAGCACGGCCTCCGGGGCGCCCGACAGCAGCCAGAGGCCGCTCACGCCGACTCCGGTGCCGATCTCGATGATGTTGGTCGCGCGCGAGGCGGCCGCGAGCACGGCGAGCTGAGCCCCCACCGAGGGCGTGACGGGCTCGATGCCGAGTTCGAGGGAGTGCTGTCGAGCCACCTCGATGTCCGGCCGCTCGGCGACGAACTCCTCGGTGTACTTCCAGCTCAGCTGCTTGTCAGACACGGTGCACTCCTCATTCGTCTCCACTGTAGTTGGGCGAGCACCGGCCGCAGTGCTCAGACGACCGGGCTATCCTGAACGGGTGTCCTTCGGTCTGACCTTCGAGAAGCTGCTGATCATCGGCATCATCGCGGTCTTCATCCTGGGACCGGATCGGCTTCCGTACTACGCCTCCCAGCTCGCCCGGCTGGTGAAGTCGCTGCGCACCATGGCCAACGGCGCCAAGGATCGCATGCGCGAGGAGATGGGCCCCGACTTCGACGAGATCGACTGGAAGAAGCTCGACCCGCGGCAGTACGACCCGCGCCGCATCATCCGCGAGGCCCTCGTCGACGACGAGACACCGGCGCCGGTGGTGAAGCCGCCGATCGAGTCGGCGTACGCCCAGCGCCAGCGCCGGTTGCGCGAGGGGGCTCCGGCGCCGTTCGACGCCGAGGCGACGTGAGCGACCTGACCTGACCTGACCTGACCTGACCTGACCTAGCCCGAACCGCTAGCGGCGGCGAACGGCCTTGAGCGCGCGCAGCAGCACGAGCATGATCGGCAGCAGGCGACCCCACTCGGTCCCCGTGCTCGGTAGGGGGATGATCCCGGTCGCCGTCGACACGGTGCGCGCCTCCACGAAGCGCAGCAGCCCGTCACGACCGTTGCGGCGCCCGAGCCCGGAGCGCTTCATGCCGCCCATCGGGGCATCCACCGTTCCGAAGCTGCCGCGGTAGCCCTCGTTGATGTTGACGCTGCCGGCGT
>CALRZA010000270.1:0-3590 GCA_943372535.1 Auritidibacter sp. Marseille-P8566 | reverse complement strand
GCGCCCTGCTGATGATCCCGGTCGCGGATGACCAGTCCTACCTCGAGGGCGAACGCCAGCTCGGCACCCCGATCGTCGCCATCGACCGGCCCGCGCGGGACCTCATCGCCGACTCCGTGGTGCTCGAGAACTACCGCGGGGTCTTCGACGCGACGCGCGCGCTCCTCGGCCGAGGACACCGACGCGTCGCCTACGTCTGCAATCCGGCCTCGGTGTACACCCAGCGGGAGCGCGTGCGCGGGTATCGTGACGCGATGGCGGAGGCGGGGATCACCGACACCGCGCGCTGGGAGCGGCTCGCCGACGACCCGGCGATCTCGGCCGAGCAGATGGTGGAGGAGCTTCTGAGGGGCGACGACGTGCCGACGGCGATTATCGCCGGCAACAACCGGGCGTGCGTGGGCACGCTGCGCTCGCTGCGCGGCACGGATCGAGAGGTCGCCCTCATCGGCTTCGACGACTTCGACACGGCGGATGTGCTCGGGGTCAGCGTCATCGCGCACGACCCCCTCGAGATGGGCCGCCGCGCCGCCCGCCTCGCCTTGGAGCGCATCGAGAACCCGACCGCCTTCATCGGCGAGGTTCGTCTGCCCACCTGGCCGATCGCCCGCGGCACCGGAGAGCTCGCTCCGCCCGCGGAGCTCTGACGCTCGGTCGGCAGCGCGGCGCGGCCCGAGGATGGGCCGGCCGAGTCGGGGCTCGCTGCGCCGACGATCAGCCGGTCGGGTCAGCCGGTCGGGGCGATCCCCGACGCGCGGGCGAGGCGAGCATAGACGCCGTCCTGGGCGATGAGCTCGTCGTGCGACCCGAGCTCGACGATCTCTCCCCGCTCGAGCACGACGATGCGATCCGCGTGGCGCACGGTCGAGAGCCGGTGCGCCACGATGAGCGTGGTGCGGCCGCGGCGCGCGCGATCCACGGCCTCGACCACGGCGGCCTCGGAGGTCGGGTCCAGCGCGCTCGTCGCCTCGTCGAGCACGAGCAGGCGCGGATCACGCACGAGCGCCCGAGCGATCGCGAGCCGCTGGCGCTGACCGCCCGACAGCCCCGCGCCGCGCTCACCCACGAGGCTGTCGAGCCCCTGCGGTGAGGCCTCCACCAGATCCAGAGCATTCGCGAGCGAGAGGGCGTGCAGGATGGCCGCGTCATCGAGCCCGGCCGTGCCGTAGGCGACGTTGTCCCGGATCGTGCCCGCGAGCAGCGTCGTCTCCTGCGGCACGATCGACAGGTGCTGCCGGTAGCTCCGGCGATCGAGGGTCGCGAGATCGACGCCGTCGATGAGCACTCGACCCGAGTCGGGTGAGACGAAACCCAGGATCGAGTTGAGCAGGGTCGACTTGCCCGACCCCGACGCCCCGACGACGGCGATCGTCTCCCCGGGCTCGATCACGAGACTGAGCGCGTCGAGTGCCGGGCGTGCGGCGCCGGGGAAGCGCACCGTGACGGCATCCAGCTCGATCGCCCCGTCGAATCGGGCGACCGGCTGCTTGCCCGCGTTGTCTTCGATGTCGAGCTCCTCGATCACGTCGGCAATCGACCGGAGCGAGTCCATGCCCCGGGTGTAGACGGGCATGACCCCGAGGAGCATCACGATCGCGTTGGTGAGCACCGTGAAGTAGGTCGCGAGAAGTACCACCTCGCCCGCCGAGATCGGCAGGATGCCCGACACCGCGGCCGCGGCCGCCCCGATGAGGCAGAGCAGCCCGAGCACCTGGTACGAGATCCAGGAGAGGGCGCCGAAGCGACCGTTGAGCACGTCGAGTTCTCGGCCGGCCCGCCGCACCGAGTCGGCGCGCTCGGAGACCCGGGCGATCGCGATGTCTTCGAGTCCGTGCCCGCGGGTGATCGGCATGAGCGCTGCCATCTCGGAGACCTGCGCCGAGAGCCGCTCCACCTCGGTGCGGAAGATCTCGTTGCGGGAGGCCGCCCGTCGCCGCACCCCGAGGATCAGCGCGGCGGCGACCGGGATGGCGACGGCGAACACGGCGACGAACTGCGGAACGCGCAGCGCCGTGACGACGATCGCTCCCACGAGTGTCGCGAGGGCGGAGATCAGGGTGGGGAAGGCCTGCTGCAGCATGAGCTCGAGGTTCTCGACGTCGCGCACGATCTTGGTCTGCACGATCGAGGCGCTCTGCCGGTTGTGGAAGCCGAGCGAGAGCCGTTGCAGTCGGGAGGCGATCCCCGAGCGCAGCACGAGGGCCAGCGACCGGAACGACGCACTCGTGAGCCGCACGACGATCATGTTGAAGGGGTAGTTGAGCGCGAGCAGGGCGAGGGCGATGCCGCCCCACAGCGCGAGCCGCCAGAGCGGGCCGCCCGCGACCACGATGTCGATGACCATCGCGGTGATCGGCGGGAGGGCCCACGCCGGGCTGTCCTTGATGACGAACGCGGCGATCGCGCCGAGCAGTCGCGCACGATGAGGGCGCAGCAACCGCAGGAGGGATCGCAGCGGCTGAGCCCGGGAGACCCGGGTGACGAGGAAGGTCTCGGCGTCTTCGGGGCGCTCAGACACGAGCGGCGAGGAAGCGCGTCTGCGCCAGCCACTGGATGGTCTGGCCACCCTCGTGCTGGTTGTGGTGGTAGACCTCGATCTCACGATCGTCTCCGCCGAAGTGGTTGAAGGCGGCGAACACCGTGGACGGCGGGCAGATCGGGTCGAGCATCCCGACCGAGAACAGGGCCGCCGCGCGGGAGCGCTTGGCCAGGTTGACGCCGTCGAAGTACGACAGGGTGTCGAAGACCCGGTCCTCGGAGTGGCGGTGCACCGAGAGGTAGCGCACGACCTCCTGGCACGGGTCGGTGTCGGTCATGCCGACGGCACGTTCGAAGTGGCAGAGGAACGGCACGTCGGGCATCGCGACGAGCACGTCGTCAGCGAGTCCGGCCGCGGCGATCGCGATGCCGCCACCCTGGCTGCCACCGCAGACGGCGACGCGCGCCGAGTCCACGAGGTCGAGCGAGCGCAGCGCGTCGATCGCGAGCACGGCATCCGTGAACACCCGGCGGTAGTAGTAGCTCTCGGGGTCGTCGATGCCCCGGGTCATGAAGCCCGACGACGACGGCCCGGTGCCGTGCGGGTCGGGCGTCTCGCCGCCGCTGCCCCACATCGAGCCCTGTCCGCGGGTATCCATGAAGAAGTGCGCGTAGCCCGCCGAGGCCCAGCCGATGCGCTCGACCGGCAGGCCGCGACCTCCGCCGTAGCCGTTGTACTCGACCACGAGGGGCAGCGGGCCGGCGGCGCCGCGGGGGGAGGTCAGCCAGCCCCTGACGGGGTCGCCCGCGAAGCCGGAGAACGTGACGTCGACCACGTCGAGGGTCGTGAGCGGGGTGGGATGCGGGCTGAGCACAGGCGCGGAGGCGACCGCGCGGGACTCCGCGAGCGTGCCCTGCCAGAACTCATCGAAGTCGGCGGGCACGCGCACGTCGGGGCGGTACTCGCGCAGCTCGGGCAGGCTCAGGTCGAAGCGGGGCATCGCGGAGGGTCCTTTCGAGTCGGCAACTCGCCGACACTAGTGACAGACCCTAGTGCCCCGCAGCGATGGTCAGAACAGCTTCTCGCCGCGCGCGAGCATCTCGACGTACTT
>CALRZA010000269.1:0-3640 GCA_943372535.1 Auritidibacter sp. Marseille-P8566 | reverse complement strand
GGAGCGAAGGCCATTTCTGGCCTTCGCCGCGACGCCAGCGCCGACGGCCGTCTCGGCCGTCGGTTGGGCGTTACTTGACCTTGCGCACGGGCAGGATCGCCAGCCCGCCGAGCACGGCCGCGATCGCCGAGACGATGAACAGGCCCATGAAGCCGGTGAAGAGGAACACCAGCCAGGCGCCGAGCAGCGGGGCGACCGCCTGCGGCACCGTCGTCGCGATGTTCATGATGCCGAGGTCCTTGCCGCGGGTGTGCGAGTTGGGCAGCACCTGGGTGGCGAGCGCCTGGTCGACGGCCATGAAGCATCCGTAACCGAGGCCCAGGAGCCCCGCGGCGATGAAGGTGATCGACAGGTCGGGGATGAAGGCGATGATGAGCGCCGCGAGACCCTGCAGGTAGGCCGCCGCGTAGACGAACGGCTTGCGCTTGCCGATCTTGTCGCTGAGCTTGCCGAAGCCGAGCGCCGCGATGATGAAGAAGATCAGGTAGATGCCGGTGAGCTCGAGCAGGTCGGTCTCGGCGGTCTCCGGCCGGTTGAGGCCGAACATGATGAAGTACAGCAGCAGGGTCGTGCCGAGCGCGTTGCCGATGTTCACGAGGATGCGGCTGAGCAGCGTCCACCCGAAGTCCGGGTACTTCACGGGGCTGATCCAGAACCCCGAGACGAGCGCGCCGATCGAGAACGGGGGCCGCAGCACCTTGGGCAGCACCTCGTCGGGGATCACTGCGACGAACGGCACGACGAGCACGATCACGAGCACGGCCATCAGCACGTAGCCGACAAGGGTGCTCAGAGCCAGCACGACGACGAGCAGCAGACCGAGGACGGTGCCAACCGCCTGCGGGGCAGACACCCAGCCCGAGACGAAGCCGCGCTGGTTGACCGGCACCTGGTCCGAGATCACGGCCGTGAGCGCCGCGGTCAGCATGCAGAACCCGATGAGAGCGACCGACCAGAGGATGCCCACGCCGACGATCGTCGTCTGCAGGCCCAGCAGCGCGAGAGCGATCGCGAAGAGCAGCGTGCCGCCGAGGATCCACGGCCGACGGCGACCGAAGCGCGACGTCGTGCGGTCAGACAGCGCCCCGGTGATCGGGTAGGCCAGCAGGGCGCAGGCTCCCGCGATCCCGGAGATGATGCCGAAGGCCACGACGCTGTCGGTCCACACCTCCGGCTTGAGGATCGTGTCGACCTGCGCGGGCAGCAACAGCTGGATCGGCGTCAGCTGCGCCATCCAGATGCCGAACCAGGCAGTGGCGAAGAGCGCGATCCAGCCGGCGTGGACCTTGCGGGTCGGCTCGGCGAACGGCGTGAAGGCGGGGGGCGGGGTCGCGGCGGTCACTGCGCCAGAGTAGCGCGCTGGAGTGCCCGACGCGCGGCCTTGCCGGGTCGAGTCGTCGACCCGGTTCGGCTCACCCGTCAGCCGCGGATGCCGCGCAGCGCGATCGCGGTCGCCACGGCGGCTTCCGCGGCCTCGCGGCCCTTGTCCTCCTTCGAGCCGGGGAGTCCGGCGCGATCGAGGCCCTGCTGCTCGTCATCCAGGGTCAGCACCCCGAACCCGACGGGCTTGCCGGTGAGCACCGAGACCTGCGTGAGGCCGCTCGTGGCGGCATCCGAGACGTACTCGAAGTGGGGCGTGCCGCCGCGGATGATCACGCCGAGGGCGACCACGGCATCCGCGCCCGCATCGAGGGCGGCACGGCTGACGACCGGCAGCTCGAAGCTGCCCGGCACGCGCACCTCGGTCACAGTGGCGCCGGACTCGGCGAGGGCCGCGTGGGCTCCCGCGAGGAGGCCGTTCGTGATCTCCTCGTGCCACTGGCCGGCGACGATCGTCACCTTGAGGCCGGTGCCGTCGACGTGGATGCTCGGGCTTCCTGCACCGCTCATGAGGTCTGTCCTTTCTGGCCCGCCAGCACCTGGCTGTCGAGGGTGGGTGAATCGGGGAGTACGTGACCCATGCGGTCGCGCTTGGCTTCGAGGTAGCCCTCGTTGAACTGTCCGACCCCGACGACGATCGGCACCCGGCCGACGATGCGGATGCCGCGATCCTCGAGCTGGCGCAGCTTCTCGGGGTTGTTCGTGATGACCCGCACCTCCGAGACGCCGAGGTCGGCGAGGATCGCGACCGCGGCGCCGTAGTCACGGGCGTCCGGAAGGAAACCGAGGGCGAGGTTGGCGTCGAGGGTGTCGAGGCCCTTCTCCTGCAGGCGGTAGGCCTTGAGCTTGTTGATGAGGCCGATGCCCCGACCTTCGTGCCCGCGCATGTAGATGACGATGCCGCCCTCGCGATCGATCATCTCGAGCGCGGCGTCGAGCTGAGGGCCGCACTCGCACTTCTCGCTGCCCAGGACCTCGCCCGTGAGGCACTCGGAGTGCACGCGCACGAGGGTGCCGTTGGTGGGCGTGCCCGAGATGATCGCGAGGTGATCGGCGCCCGACTTGCGGTCCCGATAGGCGCGCACGCGGAACGAGCCGTGGATGGTGGGGATGATGGTCTCGACCTCGAAGTCGACGCGCTTCGACTCCGGGATCTCGACGGCGACCGGCACGTCGCTGTCGCAGTGCCACTCCTGCAGGTACTCGATGAGCGCAGTGATCGTGACGACGGGGGTCTCGGTGAGCTCGCCGAACGTGATCAGCTCGGGCAGGCGCATCATGTCGCCGTCGTCGCGCACGATCTCGCCGATCGCCCCGACCGGGATGAGGCCGGCGAGCTTGAGAAGGTCGACCGTCGCCTCCGTGTGGCCCGGCCGCTCGCGCACGCCGCCGTCCACGGCCCGCAGGGGCAGGATGTGCCCGGGGCGGGTCAGGCTCGCGGGGCCCGACTCCATGCTGGCCAGAACCCGGAGGGTGTGAGCCCGGTCGCCGGCGCTGATGCCGGTGGAGAGGCGGTCGGCGGCATCCACGGTGATCGT
Organism: Auritidibacter sp. Marseille-P8566; assembly: GCA_943372535.1. Classification (GTDB taxonomy): domain Bacteria; phylum Actinomycetota; class Actinomycetes; order Actinomycetales; family Microbacteriaceae; genus Rhodoglobus. The sequence goes on along the minus strand of CALRZA010000269.1, from coordinate 722 downwards.
GTACGCCGTCTGCAGCGGGTCCTGGTTGTCGGTGACCATGTAGGGCAGCTCGAGACGGTTGGCGATCTCGTTGGTCATCGGGGCGCAGATGAACCCCGAGGTGTGGCGGATCATGAAGGCGAGGCCCTCACGGGTTGCGGACTGCGCGGCGATGACGATGTCGCCCTCGTTCTCGCGGCTCTCGTCATCGACGACGATGACCGGTCGGCCCTGACGCAGGGCCTCGAGGGCCACCGGGATGTCAGACAGGCTCATGCGCGTGCTCCTTCGAACTGGTGCAGCCGGGCGACGTGGCGGGCGAGGATGTCCGTCTCGACGTTGACCGTGCTGCCGACGACCTTGTCGCCGAGGGTGGTGACCGCGAGGGTCTCCGGGATCAGGGAGACCTCGAACCAGTGGCTGGCCGGGTCGATGGTGGCGTCGCCGTCGCTCACGTCGCTCACCGTGAGTGAGACGCCGTCGACGGCGATCGAGCCCTTGCGGGCCACGAGCGGGGCGAGGTCGGGGGCGAGGCTGAAGCGGATGACCCGCCACGCGCTGCCCGGGGTGATCGCGAGCACGGCCGCAGTGCCGTCGATGTGACCCTGCACGATGTGCCCGCCGAGGCGGTCGCCGACCTGCGTGGCGCGCTCGATGTTCACGCGGTCGCCGGGCTGGATGCCGCCCAGCGTCGACATCGCGATCGTCTCGGCCATGACATCCGCTGTGAACCAGTCAGGGCC
>CALRZA010000268.1:0-3645 GCA_943372535.1 Auritidibacter sp. Marseille-P8566 | reverse complement strand
ACTGCCACCCGGAGGCGTCGGCGCCGAGCGCGGTGGCGGTGGCCGCGGCATCCGCGTTGTCGATCAGCAGTCCGCGGTCGGTGCCGGTCGCGGGGGTGTAGCTGGAGTACCGACGCCGAGCGAGAGTGATGTCGAGACCCAGATCGCGGATGACGCGGTCGGGCAGCAGAGAGACGAGGTAGCTGTAGCGCGAGAGCCGGGCATCCACTCCCTCGAAGGCCGGAGCCGAGATCGCCGCACCCCCGAGCACGGGCTGCTTCTCGAGCACGGTAACCCGGCGCCCGGCGAGTGCGAGGTACGCGGCGGCGGCGAGGCCGTTGTGTCCGCCGCCCACGATGACGACGTCGCGCAGGTCACCCATTGACCGACGCCTCCGCATCGACGCGCGCCTCGTCGTCGAGCTCGTCGCAGACCGGCGGGGCCAGGCGCTCGAGAACGCGGCGGGAGACGTCGACGAGCTGCTGCTGCTCGTCGACGGTCAACTGATCGAGGAAGTAGTCGCGGATCACGGCCGCCCGATCGCCGATCGCGTGATCGACGGACTGCCGGCCGGTCTCGGTGATGACGATCCATACCCCCCGCGCGTCGTCATCGCAGTTCTCTCTCGCGACGAGGCCACGCGTCTCCATGCGGGTGAGCTGATGTGAGACCCGGCTCTTCTCCCAGCCGATGAGGTCGGCGATGCGACCGGCGCGCAGCCGCTCGCCGTCGGCCTCGCGCAGGGACAGGAGGATCTCGAAGTCCGCGCTCGAGATGCCGGCGTCGGCGAGCAGGCGTCGCTCCAGCGTGAGGTCGAGTTGGCGGCGCATCACGTGGAACGAGCGCCAGACCTCGCGCTCTCGATCGCTGAGGGGGCGCGTCATCTGCCCAGTGTAGGCGGGTCTGCGGTCACGAAACCCGCGTGAGAACCCCCGATCACGCACGGTTTCGCCGCCTGACGGCTGACTTCGCCGGGGATGCCGCGGTTAGGCTCTCTGCATGTCTTCGCCGGAGTTCGCCGCCGCCCCGACCCCCGCCGACGGAGCGTCCGGGGGCCCGAGCCGATCTCCCGGCGACGCGCTCGCCGATCAGACCATCGCGACGGTGCGCCGCTGGCTCGCCGAGAGCGCCGACGTGAAGCCCGATGCGAGCGCCGCGCGGCTCGCCGGCCTGCTCAAGGATCCGAAGGGCCTCGACTTCACGCTCGGCTTCGTCGACCGCGTCGTGCGACCGGAGGACGTGCGCGTCGCGGGCCGCAACCTCGACCGGTTGAGCCACGGCATCCCCGCGTTCCTGCCCTGGTACCTGCGGTTCGCGATCCTGCTCGGCGGCGGGTTCGGTCTGCTGCTGCCCTGGATCGTCGTGCCCGTGGCGCGGTGGGTGCTGCGGCGCATGGTCGGGCATCTCGTGATCGACGCGACGCCCGAGAAGCTCGGCAAGAACCTCCAGACGCTGCGCGCGTCGGGCCGGCGCCTCAACCTCAACCTCCTGGGCGAAGCCGTGCTCGGCGATGAGGAGGCCACCCGGCGACTCGACGGCACCCGCGACCTGCTCGAGCGCGACGACGTCGACTACGTCTCGATCAAGGTCTCGTCGGTCACGAGCCAGCTCTCGATGTGGGCCTTCGACGAGATGGTGGAGCGCGTGGTCTCGCGACTGACGCCGCTCTATGAGACGGCCGCGGCATCCGCGACCCCCAAGTTCATCAACCTCGACATGGAGGAGTACCGCGACCTCGATCTCACGGTCGCGGTGTTCACGACGCTGCTCGACCAGCCGAGGCTGCGCGACCTCGAGGCTGGCATCGTGCTTCAGGCCTATCTACCGGATGCCCTCGACGCGCTGCAGGGTCTCACGGCGTGGGCGATCGCCCGTCGTGCCGCGGGCGGCGCGGGCATCAAGGTGCGCGTCGTCAAGGGCGCGAACCTCGCGATGGAGCACGTCGACGCGACGATGCACGACTGGCCGCTCGCCACGTGGGGCAGCAAGCGCGAGACCGACACCAACTACAAGCGCGTGCTCGCCTGGGCCATGACGCCCGAGCGCGTGGATGCCGTGCGTCTCGGTGTCGCCGGCCACAATCTCTTCGATGCCGCGTGGGCGTGGCACCTCGCGACCGAGCGCGGCGTCGCCCACCGTGTCGAGTTCGAGATGCTCGCGGGCATGGCGACGGGCCAGGCGGATGCCGTGGCCCGCGACGTCGGCGGACTCCTTCTCTACACGCCGGTCGTCAACCCCAAGGAGTTCGACTCCGCGATCAGCTACCTCGTGCGCCGCCTCGAGGAGAACGCGAGCAGCGAGAACTTCATGTCGGGCCTGTTCGATCTCGCGACCGACGAGGCGATCTTCGCGCGCGAGGCCGACCGCTTCCTCGCGTCGCTCGACGGCCTCGACGAGAACGTGCCGGCACCGCACCGCGTGCAGAACCGCATGGCCGCCCTCGAGGTTGCCCCCCGCGATCGGTTCCGCAACGAACCCGACACCGACCCGTCGGTCGCGGCCAACCGGGACTGGGGCCGGCGAGTTCTCGAGCGCTCGGTCGAGACGCGGCTGGGCCAGGGCACGCTGACGCTCGCTGCGGTGACCGACGCCGAGGTGCTCGAGCGCCTGATCCGGGATGCCGCGACCGCCGGCGAGCGCTGGGGCTCCCGCCCCGCGGCCGAGCGGGCCGCCGCGCTGCACGACGCCGGCGACGTGCTCGCCGCCTTCCGGGGACGCCTCATCGAGATCATGGCGCACGAGACCGGAAAGACGATCGCCGAGGGCGACGTCGAGGTGAGCGAAGCCGTCGACTTCGCCCACTACTACGCCGAACGGGCCCGCGAGCTCGACGAGATCGAGGGGGCGCGCTACCTGCCGCCGCGCCTCACCGTCGTCACTCCGCCGTGGAACTTCCCGGTCGCGATCCCCGCCGGGTCGATCCTCGCCGCGCTCGCCGCGGGCAGTGCCGTGATCGTCAAGCCCGCGCCGCAGGCCCGCCGCAGCGGTGCCGTGCTCGTCGAGGCGCTGTGGGAGGCCGGCATCCCGCGCGAGGTGCTCGTGCTCGCCGACCTCGAGGAGGGCGACCTCGGCCGCGAGCTCGTGAGCCACCCCGAGGTCGATCGCGTCATCCTCACGGGCGGGTGGGAGACCGCCGCCCTGTTCCGCTCGTGGCGCGACGACCTGCCGCTGCTCGCCGAGACGAGTGGCAAGAACGCGATCATCGTCACCCCGAGCGCCGACCTCGACCTCGCCGTCGCTGATGTCGTGCGCAGCGCGTTCGGCCACGCGGGGCAGAAGTGCTCGGCGGCATCCCTCGTGATCCTGGTCGGCTCCGTCGGCCGCAGCGAGCGCTTCGAGCGCCAGCTCGAGGATGCCGTGCGCACGTTGCGCGTCGGCTACCCGCAGCAGCCCGAGGCCCAGATGGGACCGCTCGTGGAGCCCGCGCGCGGCAAGCTGCTCGAGGCCCTGACCGTGCTCAGCCCGGGGGAGCGGTGGGTCATCCAGCCGCGTCGGCTCGACGAGTCGGGCCGACTGTGGTCGCCGGGCGTGCGGGCTGGGGTCGCTGCCGGCAGCGAGTTCCACCTCACCGAGTACTTCGGTCCCGTGCTCGGCATCATGACCGCCGCCACGCTCGACGAGGCGATCGCGCTGCAGAACGCGGTCGCCTACGGGCTCACGGCGGGC
>CALRZA010000267.1:0-3655 GCA_943372535.1 Auritidibacter sp. Marseille-P8566 | reverse complement strand
GTCTTACAGCCCTTCCGCCAGGGGACCTAGCGCGAGAACGGGGAAGTAGGTGAGCGCCGACACGATGACGACGACACCGATGAGCAGCCCGACGAACTGCGGGCGGTGGGTGGGCAGGGTTCCGGCGGTCGCGGGGATCCGGTCCTGCGCCGCCAGCGAGCCCGCGAGCGCGAGCACGAAGAGGATCGGCAGGAATCGCCCGAGCAGCATCGCGACGCCGAGTGCGGTGTTGAACCACGGGGTGTTCGCGGTGAGCCCGGCGAATGCCGACCCATTGTTGTTCGCGGCCGACGTGAACGCGTAGAGCACCTCGGTGAAGCCGTGCAGGCCGGGGTTCCAGATCGACGTGGTCGTCACGTCGTCGCGCACCGCGGGGATCGCGAAGCTCAGCGCGGTACCCGCAAGCACGAGGGTCGGCGTCGTGAGGATGTAGAGGCTCGCGAGCTTGATCTCGCGCGCTCCCAGCTTCTTGCCGAGGTACTCCGGCGTGCGCCCGACCATGAGGCCGGCGATGAAGACCGCGACGATCGCGGCGATGAGGATGCCGTACATCCCCGCCCCGACCCCGCCGGGGGCGACCTCCCCGAGCATCATGTTGACGAGCGCCATCCCGCCACCCAGCGAGGTGTAGCTGTCGTGCATCGAGTTGACCGAGCCGGTGGAGGTGAGGGTCGTCCCGGTCGCATAGATCGTGGATCCGAGGATGCCGAAGCGCGCCTCCTTGCCCTCCATCGCGGCCCCGGCCAACTGAGGCGCGGTCCCACTCCCCGCGAGTTCTGCCCAGGTCATGAGCGAAAGGGAGACGACGAAGAGGACCGCCATGGAGGCGACGATCGCCAGCCCCTGGCGCGCATCCCCGACCATCCTGCCGAAGACCCGCGGGAAGCTGAACGGGATGAGAAGGAACAGGAACACCTCGACGAGGCTGGTCCATGCCGTCGGGTTCTCGAACGGATGTGCCGCGTTCGCGTTGAAGAACCCGCCGCCGTTGGTGCCGAGCAGCTTGATCGCCTCCTGCGAGGCGACCGGCCCGCCGGGCACCACGGCGGTGCCGCCCGTGAGAGTGGTGACCTCCTGGAAGCCGGTGAGGTTCTGGATGACGCCACCGGCGAGCAGGATCACGGCCGCGATCACGGAGAATGGCAGCAGCACCCGGAGGGTTCCGCGCGTGAGGTCGACCCAGAAGTTGCCGATCGTCGGTGAGAGTCGCAGGGCGAAGCCGCGGATGAGAGCCACCGCGACGGCCATTCCGACCGCGGCGGAGACGAAGTTCTGCACCGCGAGCCCGGCGAGCTGCACGGTGTAGCCGAGGGTGAGCTCGGGGGAGTACGACTGCCAGTTCGTGTTCGTGACGAACGAGATCGCCGTGTTGAAGGCGAGGTGCTCGCTGGTCGGCGGCAGTCCCAGCGAGTAGGGCAGCACCGGCTGCACCCGCTGAAGGGTATAGACGACGAGGATGCCGACACCGGAGAACACGAGCACCGACCGCAGGTAGGTGCGCCAGCTCTGGCTCGAGGCCGGGTCCACGCCGATCAGGCGATAGAAGCCGCGCTCGACCCGAAGATCCTTTGTCGAGGTGTAGGTGTGCGCGAGGAAGTCGCCGACGGGGCGGTACAGCACGACGAGCAGCACGGCGAGGGTCGCGAGCTGCGCGAGGAAGAGCCAGATGGTCGCATCCATCAGAAACGCTCCGGGGCGACGAGGGCGAACACGAGGAAGCCGATCGCGGCGAAGGCGAGAATGGCGGCGATGACGTCGAAGACGATCACAGGCGTTCCACCGCCCTCGCGATGAGGGCGACCAGGGCCATGAGGCCGAGGATGCCGGCGATGAACACGACGTCGAGCACGGGGAACTCCATCCGGGACTGCGGGCCCGCCTCGGTGGAGGGCGGGCGCGGCCGAAGCCACGGAGGTCAGTCAACGCCGCTCAGCGGCGGTGGAGCGGGATCCTTACGGTTCCCTAACGCGCGACCGTCAATCCCTCACGGCGAGCGCAGCGGCCCCGAGGATGCCGGCGTTGTTGCGATGAACGGCCGGGATGATCGGCGCCTGCAGCTTCAGCAGGGGCAGGTACAGCTCGTGGCTCTTCGAGACACCACCACCGACGATGATCAGGTCGGGGGAGAACAGCATCTCGATGGTCTCGTAGTAGCGCTGAAGGCGCTTGGCCCAGCGCTCCCACGAGAGCCGGGCCCGCTCCTTGGCCGCGAACGAGGCGCGCTTCTCGGCATCCCGTCCGTCGACAACGATGTGGCCGAGCTCTGAGTTGGGGATCAGCACGCCGTTGTAGATCAACGCGCTGCCAATGCCGGTGCCGAGGGTTGTGAGGATCACGAGTCCGGGCACATCCTTGGCGGCGCCGTAGCGGGCCTCGGCGTAGCCGGCGGCATCCGCATCGTTGACGAAGTGGATGTCGCGGCCGAGCGCCTTCTCGAACAGCGCCTCCGCCTCCAGCCCGATCCACTTCTTCGAGACGTTCGCGGCCGACATCGTGCGGCCGTGGCGCACGATGGCGGGGAAGCACACGCCGACGGGCACGCCGTCCTCCAGGCCCCCGAGCATGCCGATGAGCTCGACGACGGTCTTCACGATCGCATCGGGCTCACCGCCCGCCGGAGTCGCGAGCTTGAGCCGCTCGCTGATGAGCTCTCCCGTGACCGTGTCGACGATCGCCGCCTTGATTCCCGTGCCGCCGATGTCGATTCCGAGAGCTGTCGCCATGCGGCCATTCTTCCCTACGGCAGGGTCAGGATGTCGGCACCGCGCTCGGTCACGACCAGGGTGTGCTCGAACTGAGCCGTCAGGCGCTTGTCGCGGGTCGTGACCGTCCAGTCGTCGGACCACAGATCCCAGTCGATCGTGCCGGGCGCGTCAGGGGTGCCGATCGTGAGCATGGGTTCGATCGTGAAGACCATGCCCACCTCCATGACGGTGTCGTAGAGCGGTGCGGCGTCGTAGTGCGGCACGATGAGCCCCGAGTGGAAGGCCTCGCCGACCCCGTGGCCCGTGAAGTCGCGCACGACGCCGTAACCGAACCGACGCGCGTAGCTCTCGATCGCGCGCCCGATCACGTTGATCTGCCGACCGGGAGCCACGGCCTTGATGCCGCGGAACATCGCCTCCTCGGTGCGGGTGACCAGGTCGACGACCTCCGGGGTCGCCGATCCGACGATGAAGGTCTTGCTCAGGTCGCCGTGCACGCCATCGAGATAGGCGGTGATGTCGATGTTGATGAGATCGCCCTCGACGAGCACGGTGTCATCGGGGATGCCGTGGCAGATGACCTCGTTGATGCTCGTGCACACCGCCTTCGGGAACCCGCGGTAGCCGACCGTCGAGGGATACGCGCCACGGGACGTGATGTACTCGTGGGCGATCACGTCGAGGCTCTCGGTCGTCACGCCCGGCCGGATCGCGGCGCCGACGGCCTCGACCGCACCGGCGGCGATGCGTCCGGCGGCACGGATGCGCTCGACGCCCGCGGCGTCGTAGACGTCCGACCCGGCGAAGGGGCGCGGTGCCGCCTTGCCGACGTACTCCGGGCGCGCGATCGCCGCCGGCACCGGGCGGATCGAGCTCACGGTGCCTGCGATGAGGTGTCCTGAGGCGTCCCGCGGCATAGTGTTGATCCTAGAGGCGGGATCCGATCCGTT
>CALRZA010000266.1:0-3657 GCA_943372535.1 Auritidibacter sp. Marseille-P8566 | reverse complement strand
CCATCGCGCCCGCGCTGGCGACGGCCCTCGGCCTGCTCCTGCTCGGCGGCGTGCTGATGCTGCTGCGCCGCCGCCCGCAGCGCGGCTAGGCGGCACGGGCCGCTCCTGCCTCGCCGGTAGCATGGAGCGCGTGTCCACACGCCTCTCCCAGCTCTTCGTCCGCACCCTTCGCGAGGATCCCGTCGATGCCGAGGTTGCGAGCCATCGCCTCCTCGTGCGCGCCGGCTACATCCGCCGACAGGCTCCGGGAGTGTTCGCGTGGCTTCCGCTCGGACTCAAGGTGCGCCGCAAGATCGAGGCGATCATCCGCGAGGAGCTCGAGGCGTTCGGTGCACAGGAGGTGCACTTCCCCGCGCTGCTGCCGCGCGAACCCTACGAGGTGACCGGGCGCTGGACCGAGTACGGCGACGGGATCTTCCGGCTGCAGGACCGCAAGGGCGCCGACTACCTCCTCGCCCCCACGCACGAGGAGGTCTTCACGCTGCTGGTGAAGGACCTCTACTCGAGCTACAAGGATCTTCCCCTGTCGATCTACCAGATCCAGGACAAGTACCGTGACGAGGCCCGGCCCCGAGCGGGTCTGTTGCGCGGCCGCGAGTTCTCGATGAAGGACAGCTACTCGTTCGACTACACGGATGCCGGACTCGATCTCAGCTACCAGCAGCACCGCGACGCCTACGAGCGCATCTTCGACCGACTCGGTCTCGAGTACGTAATCGTCTCCGCGGATGCCGGGGCCATGGGGGGCTCGAAGAGCGAGGAGTTCCTGCACCCGACCCCGATCGGCGAGGACACCTTCGTGCGCTCCGCCGGCGGCTACGCCGCCAACGTCGAGGCCTTCCGCACGGTGGTGCCGGAGCCCGTCGCGATCGAGGGCCAGCCGCCCGCGGTCGTTCACGATTCGCCGAACACGCCCACGATCCAGACCCTCGTCGACCTCTCCAACGCCGAGTATCCGAGGCCCGATCGCCCCTGGACCGCGGCCGACACGCTGAAGAACGTCGTTCTGGCGCTGACGGCCCTCGACGGCACCCGCGAGCTCGTGGTCATCGGCCTTCCCGGTGACCGCGACATCGACCTCAAGCGGGCCGAGGTCGCCTTCGCCCCCGCCGAGGTCGAGGCGGCGACCGAAGCGGACTTCGCCAAGAACCCGGGGCTCGTCAAGGGCTACATCGGTCCCTGGTCGGCTGCCGGGCCGGTGCTCGGCGAGAAGTCGAGCACGGGCATCCGCTTTCTCGTCGACCCCCGCGTCGTCGACGGCACGGCGTGGGTCACCGGGGCCAACGAGGATCAGAAGCACGTCTTCGGACTCGTCGCCGGTCGCGATTTCAGGGCGGACGGCATCGTCGAGGCGTCGGATGTGCGTGCCGGCGACCCGGCGCCCGACGGTTCCGGCCCGATCGAGGCGGCGCGCGGCATGGAGATCGGCCACGTCTTCCAGCTCGGCCGCAAGTACGCGGAAGCGCTCGGCCTCAAGGTGCTCGACGAGAACGGCAAGCTCGTCACGGTGACGATGGGCTCGTACGGAATCGGCGTGACCCGCATCATGGCAGTCATCGCCGAGAGCAATCACGACGAGAAGGGCCTGATCTGGCCCCGCAATGTCTCGCCGTTCGATGTGCACGTCGTGGCCGCGGGTCGCGAGCAGGTCGCCTTCGACACGGCCGAGGCACTCGTGTCGTCACTCGAGGAGAGCGGATTCGACGTGCTCTTCGACGACCGGCCGAAGGTCTCGCCGGGCGTCAAGTTCGGTGACGCCGAGTTGCTCGGGGTGCCGTTGGTCGTCGTCGTCGGTCGTGAGGCCGCCGAGGGCCGCGTCGAGTTCTGGAACCGGGCGACGGGGGAGAAGTCGACGATCGGCCTCGACGAGGTCGGCGCCGCGCTGCTCGCCTGACTCTGGCGCCTAGTTGGCCAGACCCAGGTCGTCAGCGAACTGGGCCCGGATGCGGTCGCGCTCCGCGACGAGCTGCGGGTACTGCTCGAAGAAGGCCATCTTCTGTGCGATGACCGAGGTTCCGCTCGGGTCGTCCTCGATCACCCAGGTCATGAACGACTCGGCGATGTCCTCGACGACATTGGTCGCCGCGTAGTCGCTCACGAAGTCGTCTTCGTGAGCGAGGTAGAACTCGTAGGCGAGGTCGGCGTCGGTGTTGGCCGGGTCGGGCGCATCGGTATAGCCCGACCAGAACTCCTGCTCGAACGCGCCGAGGATCGAGCCGTCGGCGCAGCCCTCGTCGAGCTGCAGTTCGCACGAGGCCGCGTCGAGATCGAGCTCGTCGACCCCGAGGGTGAGGATATGCGCGTACTCGTGCACGAGCGTCGCGATGAGCTGACTCGGATCATCGCTCGCCGCGAGGTTCGCCGCGAGCACCCAGTACTGCGGGTCGTCGTCCTGATAGACGTAGGCGAGCGTGTCGCTGTCGGGCGCGTCACCGACCCGGAACTGCGTCATGATCGCGGCGGTGGTCTCGGCCCCGGCGACCCGGGTGAACGTCTCCCAGACGTCGGCCGCGAGTCCGGAGGCTCCCGGGTCGAGGGAGCCGTCGTCGAGCACGGTGAAGACCTCGACGCTGCCGAAGTCGTCGTCCTCTTCGGTCGGAACGCTGTCGGGGTTGGGGTCCGACGCCTCGGAGACCGGGTTCGCGGAGTCGGCGATCGGTCCGCCGGCCACGAGCACGCCGACGACCACCAGGCCGATGGCGACCAGGACGCCGGCCACGATGATGACGATTCGGTTGAGTTTCATGTCACAGCCCGAGTTCGGTGGCGAACTCGGCACGGATGTGGTCGCGCAGTTCGATGTATTCGGGATAGTCGTCGAAGAAGCGCATCTTCTGAGCCGCGAGGGAGTCCCCGGTCGCCTCATCCTCGATGACGTAGGTCATGAAGCTCTCGGCGAGGTCCTCGGCGACGTTGGTCGCGGCGTAGTCGCTCACGAAGTCCTCCTCGTGCTCGAGGTAGAACTCCCAGGCGACGTCGGGGTCGACGTTCCACGGCTCGGGCGCGTCGTTGCCGTACGGCTTCCAGAACCGCTCCTCGAACGCCGCGATCACCGAGTCGTCAGCGGCGCAGCCCTCGTCGAGATCGACCGTGGGGCAGCTGCCGGTATAGGGATCCATCTCGTCGGTGCGCAGGGTGAGGATGTGCGCGTACTCGTGGATGAGCGTGGCGATGAGCAGTTCGGGATCCTCGCTCGTCGCGAGATTGGCCGCGAGGGCCCACTCCTCCGGGTTGTCGAGGGTGATGACGTAGGCGAGCGTGTCGCTCGTCGGGGCATCTCCGACGATGAACTCGGCCACGAGTCCGCCTGCGAGCTGACCGTCGGTCATGCGGAAGTACGAGTCCCAGACCTCCGCAGTCAAGCCCGTCGCCTCGGGGTCGAGGCTGCCGTCGTCGAGCACCGTGTAGACCTCGACGGTGCCGAAGTCCTCGTCGTCGCGGGTCGGGGCACCGCTGTTCGAGATCCCGCCGGAACTGCTCCCCGACCCACTACCGGACCCGCCGCCCGGGGGGAGGGAGTTGCTCAGGATCGTGCCGAAGGTGGTACCGATGAGGACGCCGAGGGAGACCGCGGCGATGAGAATGAGGGCACCACCCGTGGAGATCAGGGTGATGATCCAACCTTTTCGCATTGGACCAGAGTAGGGGTTCGTCGGC
>CALRZA010000265.1:0-3659 GCA_943372535.1 Auritidibacter sp. Marseille-P8566 | reverse complement strand
GTCGTCTCGGGCGACGTGCCGCTGCTCGACGCGGCAACGCTGAGCAGCCTCATCGCCACCCATCGGGAGGCCGCCGCGGCCGCGACCCTCCTGAGCGCGATCATGGATGACGCCACCGGCTACGGCCGCATCGTGCGCAGCGAGGCGGGCGACCTCGATCGCATCGTCGAGCAGAAGGATGCGCAGGAGCACGAGCTCGCGATCACCGAGATCAACTCCGGCACCTACGTCTTCAGCGTCAGGCCGCTGCGCGAGCAGCTGCCGCTCGTCGACACCCGCAACGCGGCGGGGGAGAAGTACCTCACCGACGTGATCGGCCTGCTGCGGGCGGCCGGCTCCGCCGTGGCCGCCGTGCCCGTGAGCGAGGGTTGGCGGGTCGCGGGCGTGAACGATCGCGCCCAGCTCGCGGAGGCATCCCGTCGCATGAACGAGCTGATCGTGCGCCGCTGGCAGCTCGCGGGGGTCACCGTCGTCGACCCCGCGACCACCTGGATCGACGCCGACGTGACGCTCAATGAAGACGTCGAGCTGCTGCCGGGCACCCAGCTGCACGGGGCGACGCTCGTGCAGTCCGGAGCGATCATCGGTCCCGACACGACACTCGTCGACTGCGAGATCGGGGCGGGGGCCGTCGTCAAGCGCACGGACGCCACTCTGGCCGTCATCGGCGAGAACGCGAGCGTCGGACCGTTCGCGTACCTGCGACCGGGCACCTACCTCGGTGCTGACGGCAAGATCGGCACCTTCGTCGAGACCAAGAACTCGCGCATCGGCGACGGCAGCAAGGTGCCGCACCTGAGCTACCTCGGCGACACGACCGTGGGGGAGGGCTCGAACATCGGCGCCGGCACCATCACGGCCAACTACGACGGCGTGAACAAGAGCGCCACGACCGTCGGCTCGCACGTGCGCACCGGCTCGCACAACGTGTTCGTCGCGCCCGTGACGATCGCCGACGGGGCGTACACCGGGGCCGGCACGGTCGTGCGCAAGGATGTGCCACCCGGCGCCCTCGCCGTCAACGTCGCCCCGCAGCGCAACCTCGAGGGCTGGGTCGAGGCGAACCGCGCGGGCACGGCGGCGGCCGAGGCGGCGGCCGCGGCATCCACCGAACCGGCGTAGCCGTCTCGGCACTCTTCTCGGCGAGAACCGCAAGGGGGCGTGGCCGCAGCCCGATAGAATCGGCTCACAGCGTCGTCTGACAGAGAGCGGGAACAGTGTCCGAGATCAAGATCACCGGACAGAAGCGCCTCGTCATCGTGAGCGGGCGCGCGCATCCGCAGCTCGCCGTCGATGTCGCCGAAGAACTCGGTGCCGATCTCGTTCACACCGACGCCCGCACCTTCGCCAACGGCGAGATCTACGCGCGCTACGACGAGAGCGTGCGCGGCTGCGACGCCTTCGTGCTGCAGAGCCACACGAGCCCCATCAACGAGTGGCTCATGGAGCAATTGATCATGGTGGATGCCCTCAAGCGGGCCTCGGCGAAGCGCATCACCGTCGTGTCCCCGTTCTACCCCTACGCCCGACAGGACAAGAAGGGACGCGGCCGCGAGCCGATCAGCGCCCGCCTCGTCGCCGATCTCTACAAGGCGGCCGGCGCTGACCGCATCATGAGCGTCGACCTGCACGCCGCGCAGATCCAGGGCTTCTTCGACGGGCCCGTCGACCACCTGTTCGCCATGCCGGTGCTGCTCGAGCACTTCCAGAAGCAGCTCGACCCGTCGACCCTCACGGTCGTCAGCCCCGACATGGGCCGCGTGCGCGTCGCCGACATCTGGAGCGACAAGCTGGGGGCGCCGCTGGCGATCATCCACAAGCGTCGCGACCCTCTCGTGCCCAACCAGGTCTCGGTGCACGAGATCGTCGGCGAGGTCGACGGGCGTGTCTGCCTCATCGTCGACGACCTGATCGACACCGGCCGCACGATCGTCAAGGCCGCCGAGGCGCTCAAGGTCAACGGGGCGACGAAGGTCGTCGTCGCCGCGACGCACGCCGTGTTCTCGCCGCCCGCATTCGACCTGCTGCAGAACGAGGTCATCGACTCGGTCGTCGTCACCGACACCCTGCCGATCCCCGCCGAGAAGCGCTGGGACCGCCTCACCGTGCTGCCGATCGCGCCGCTGCTGGCGCGCGCCATCCACGAGGTCTTCGACGACGGCTCGGTGACGAGCATGTTCGACGGCGCCGCATAGACACCGGGATGCTGGTGAGCGCTCGCTGAGAGTCGGCCGGGTTCGCGTCACAACCGGGCTCGCCCGGGGTGAAGGTAGGTGATGGATGCCTCCATCACCTACCCGAGTCCCTTGGAGTCGCCATGCGCCGCCCCGCCCTCGCGTTCGCCTTCGCCGTCGCCTTCGCCGCAGCCCTCGCCGCCGCCCTCGCCCTTCCCGTTGCCGCTTCCGCGGCTCCAGCCGCGCCCTCGCGCACCGTGCCCGCCGACGAGGTGCTCTACGGGGTGTCGTGCGAGTGGTCGGTGATTGACGACATGGTGCACGTCTTCGCCCTCGATGGCGACACGGGCAACGCCGATCGCATCGGCAGCGTGCCGCGGTCCGGCCCCACATACTTCTGTGTGGTCGGCGTCGCGTGGGATCGCCAGCCCAGCTCGTGCACTGCGTACGCGGCGGCGCTGGATCCGGATCTCAAGGCGGCTCTCGTGCGCATCGACCTGGTCACGGGAGCATCCGCTCCCCTCGTGCCGATGACGGTGTCGGGCCCGCGAGTCTCGGCCTCCGGGTTCGCGATCGATGCGAGCGGGGTGGCCTGGGTGGTCTCGGCGGGGTTCCTCAACACCCTGAACCTCGCGACCGGCACGCTCACCCCGATCGCTCCGGTCAGCGTGGCCGGGCTCGCGTGGAGCGAGGCGACGGGCGAGCTTCTGGGCTTCACCGACTCGGCCGTGTTCTCCGTCGATCGCGCGACGGGAGCATCGACCCTCGTCGCCGACCTCAGCACCGAAGCCGCGGGCACGTTCATCACGGCGCTCACGGTTGACGGCGACGGGGTGCTGTGGGTCGGCATCACCGATCCGGCCACGACCGGTCTCGACCAAGCCGAGCGGATCACGGTGCTCTGGAGCGTCGACAGCGGCGTGGCTGAACGGGAGGGGCCGATCCTGCCCGGCGGCACGAAGCTGGAGACGTTCGCCCTTGCCAGCCTGTCCGAGGACGCGTGCGCTCTGCCGACGCTTCCGCTGCCGCCCGGCTCCGACCCGGTCGCGCCGAGTCTCGCGGCGACGGGCCTCGAGGACGCGACGCCGATCCTGCTCCCGATCGCGGCCTTCGCGCTCGCGCTCGGTGCGCTCCTCGTCAGCTCCGCTCGACGGGCACGACCGGCAGGCGGGCGCCGCCGGGGATCACCCCGAGGCTCGCGATAAGCGTCTCGTCTCCCCCGAAACCCACGGCGTAGCAGTTCCAGCCGAGGCCCGACGGGCTGCCGAGTTCGAATCGCACTCGGTAGCTCGTCGCCGTCGGCGCGTAGAACGCGGTGTAGGTGGCGCAACTGGCCGTCGCGGTGCGCGAGGCGGTGCTGAGAGCCACGAGGATGCCCGGCAGCACGAGACCGGCGAGGCCGAGGAGCACGGCGATGCGCAGCATCCACTGGAAGCGGCGACCGCGCAACGGAGCCTCGTGCGGCTGGTAGCCCGCGAGCTCCGG
>CALRZA010000264.1:0-3733 GCA_943372535.1 Auritidibacter sp. Marseille-P8566 | reverse complement strand
TGTAGAGCAGGATCAGGGCGAGCAGCGAGAGGCCGCCGGTGCCGAGGGCCGACCACAGGGTGCCTCCGTTGAACATCGAGTACACCGCCGCCGCGACGTTGAGCACGAAGACGATCGTGGCAAGCACCCGGGCGACCCGGCTGCCGTTGAGCATTCCCGCGCCGACCGCGATGGTGAGCACGCCGAGCACGAGCGACACCCACGAGACGGTGTCGCCGCTGTTGGCGATCACGCCGAAGATTCCGTTGATGAGCGCGATGGCTCCGTTGATCCAGGTGATCACCGCGATGACGGTGACTCCGGCAGGTCGTCGTGCAGCCATGAGGTCCTCCAGATTCCGGCGCACGGATGGCGCCTCCGCGGCCCGCGAATCCCGCGAGTCGCCGTCATGGTACTCCCGGCGCGGCGCCCTCGGAAAGTGCCGCGGGATGCCGCACGCCGTAGGTTAGAGGGCATCATGTCGAACTCCCTCATCGTCTCCGACGAGGTCGCCGCCGCGCTTGCCGCGAAGCGCCCCGTCGTCGCCCTCGAATCCACGATCATCAGCCACGGGCTGCCCCGGCCGCGCAACCACGAGGCGGCGATCGAGTTCGAGACGATCCTGCGCGATGCCGGGGTCACCCCGGCGACGATCGCCGTGCTCGACGGCGTGCCCCACATCGGGCTGGATGCCGAAGGCGTGCGTCGCATCGCCGAGGAGGACCTGGCGAAGGCGAGTGTTCGCGACCTTCCCGTGCTCGCCGCTCGCGGGGCGAGCGCAGCCACGACGGTCGCCGCGACCTCTCATCTGGCGGCGCTCGCGGGCATCCGCGTCTTCGCCACCGGCGGGCTCGGCGGAGTGCACCGCGGGGCGAACGAGACCTTCGACGAGTCGGCCGACCTCTCGACCCTCGCCGTCACGCCGATCACCGTCGTGAGCGCCGGGGTCAAGTCGGTGCTCGACATCGCCGCGACGCTCGAGCGGCTCGAGACCCTGAGCATCCCCGTGATCGGCTACGGCACGACGATCTTCCCGAGCTTCTGGCTGCGCGAGTCGGTCTTCACCCTCGACTGGGCGGTCGACTCGGCCGCGGAGGTCGCCGCCGTCATGAAGGCGCAGGATGAGCTCGGCCACGGGCAGGGCATCGTCGTCGCGAACCCCATCCCGCTCGCCCAGCAGTGGGATCCGGCCGAGCACGACCGGGTGCTCACCGAAGCCCTCGCGCTCGCCGCAGCCGAGGGGGTGAGCGGCAAGGCCGTCACCCCGTTCCTCCTGCTCAAGATCGTCGAGCTGTCGGAGGGCCGCAGCCTCGAAGTGAACCTCGACCTCGCCCGCAACAACGTGCGCGTCGCCGCCGACATCGCGACCGCGTGGAGCGCGCTTGCCTGACCTCGGCGCCGACCAGCGCCGCCGCATCGTCTGCGTCGGTGATGTCATCGACGACGTCGTCGCGGTGCCGGTGGGCCCGATCCGCAGCGACACCGACACCCCGAGCGCGATCCGCTTCCGCCCCGGCGGCTCGCCCGCCAACACGGCCGCGTGGCTCGGCTCGCTCGGCGCGGCCGTCGACTTCGTCGGCACCGTCGGGGCCGCGGATGTCGCCCGCCACGTCGACGCCCTGCCCGGTGTCACCGCCCACCTGACCGGTCATCCCACGCTCACCACGGGCGCGATCGTCGTCATCGTCGACGGGCAGACCCGCTCGATGCTCACCGACCGCGGGGCGAATGCCGCCCTCGACCCGGGCGATGTCACCGACGAGCTGCTCGCCTCGGCGGCGGTGATGCATGTCACCGGTCACGCTCTGCTCAACGACGCCGGGGCCGACGGGTTCGCCGCGCTCATCGCGCGGGCGCGGGCGGCGTCGGTCGCGGTCTCCCTCGCTCCGGGATCGGCGGGGTTCATCGCCGACTACGGGGTGGAGGTGTTCCGCGCGGCGACCGCCGGGGCATCCATCCTCTTCCCGAGCCTCGACGAGGGGCGGTTGCTCACCGGTCTCGAACAGCCTGCCGAGATCGCCGAGGCTCTGAGCCGCGAGGCCGAGGTCGTCGTGCTCACGCTCGGCACCGAGGGCGTGCTCGTCGCCGCGAACGGCGCGATCGAGGCCGTGCCGGCGGTGCGCGCCGAGGTGGTCGACCCGACCGGCGCGGGCGACGCGTTCTGCGCGGGCTTCCTCGCGGAGTGGGTGCGGTCCCGCGACGCGCTCGCCGCGGCCCGGGAGGGCACGCGCGTCGCCGCACGCGCCGTCAGCTCGATCGGGGCGCGGCCTCAGGCATAGGGCCTCGCGGGGCGCGGCCTCAGGCCTGAGTCGTCGCCGAGGGCACCGACCCGGCGACCGCTGCCTTGAGCACCTCGTAGGCCGCGAGGGCCTCGCGCCGGCTCGCGGCGAGATCAACGATCGGCTCGGGGTAGGCGCCAGTGCCGTACTCAGGCACCCAGCGCCGGATGTACTGCGACTCGGGATCGAACTTGCTCGCCTGCAGTTCGGGGTTGAAGACGCGGAAGTAGGGGGTGGCATCCGCCCCGGAGCCGGCGACCCACTGCCAGTTGGCCGGGTTGCTCGCCTCGTCGGCGTCGACGAGGGTGTCCCAGAACCACGCCTCGCCGACCCGCCAGTCGATGAGCAGGTTCTTCACGAGCAGGCTCGCCGTGACCATGCGCACGCGGTTGTGCATCGTGCCCGTGTGCCACAGCTCGCGCATGCCCGCGTCGACGAGCGGGATGCCCGTGCGCCCCTGCTGCCACGCCGCGAGATCGTCGGGGCTGGGCTGGCTCCACGGGAAGTGGTCGAAGGCCGGCCGGAAGTTCTCAGTCGCGAGGTTCGGCCAGTGGAAGAGGATGTGCCAGTTGAACTCGCGCCAGCCCACCTCGCTCAGGAACTTGGGGGAGTTCGCATGACGCCCCTGCGCGGCGTGCCAGACCTGGAACGGGCTCAGCTCGCCGAACCGCAACCGCGGGCTGAGGCTGCTCGTCGCGGGCACCGCGGGTTCGTCGCGGCGGTGGTAGAGCGCGAGCCCGGTCTCGATGAACGACTCGAGGCTCTCGTGCGCGGCGAGCTCGCCGGGCGTCCACGACTCGCGCAGGCCGGCCGCCCAGTCGGGTCGGGTCGGCAGCAGCTCCCACGCGGCGAGCTCGTCGGAGGCCGCGTCGGCGAGGGTGAACGACGGAACCGGCAACGGCTCGCGCACCGGGTTCGCGCTTGCGGCTCGCCAGAACGGCGTGAACACCTTGTAGGGATCGCCTTGGCCGGTCGTGACGGTCCACGGCTCGAAGAGCAGGTTGGCCTGGTGGCTGGCCACGGCGAGACCGTCGTCGCGCAGCCGGGCCTTGAGGCGGGCGTCGATCTCGCGGGAGGCGGAGTAGCGGCGGTTCCAGTGCACGGCGGCGGCATCCACCTCGCTGGCGAGCGCCGGGATGACCTCCTCGGCGGCCCCGCGTCGCAGGACGAGTCGGCCGCCGCGCTCGCGCAGCTGCGCGTCGAGAGCCTCGAGGCTGTGGTGCAGCCACCAACGCGCCGCCCCTCCGAGCGGGCGGATGCCGGGGCTCACCTCGTCGAGCAGGTAGACGACCACGAGCGGCGCGCCCCGCTCGGCCGCGGCGGACAGCGCGGGGTTGTCGGCCAGGCGCAGGTCGTCGCGCAGCCAGACGAGGCTCGGCCGGGTCACCCCTTCTCCGCGGCGTGCCGGAGGCGGTCGGTCAGGGTGGCGAGCTGAGCGAGCTCGTCGTCGCTGAGCACGGTCATGAAGTGGTGGA
>CALRZA010000263.1:0-3744 GCA_943372535.1 Auritidibacter sp. Marseille-P8566 | reverse complement strand
GTTGCCCCGGTCGATCGCGCGGAACACGGCCGCGTGGCTCTCGGCATCCTGCACGAGCTCGTCGGGCTGGGGCGCCGCATCCTGCTGAACGCTGAAGGTGAGGTACATGAAGTCGGCGACGACGGCGCCGAACTGCCGCAGCAGCACGTTGTGCGAGGCGGCGTACACCGCCTGGTGGAACTCGACGTCGGCGTGCGCGTATTCCTCGCGATGGGTGGGGTTGCGCGCCATCGCCTGGAGGGCGTCGTCGATGCGCTGCAGGTCGTCCATCGAGGCCCGCCCCGCGGCCAACCGTGCCGCGGCCGGCTCGAGGATCTGCCGCAGCTCGACGAGGTCGCGCATGACCTCCTCGCCCTTGCCGGCTTCGCTGTGCCAGCGCAGCAGGTCGGAGTCGAAGACGTTCCACAGCTCGGGCTGGCGCACACGCGTGCCGACCTTCTGGCGGATGTCGACGAGGCCCTTGGCCGCGAGCACGCGCATGGCCTCGCGCACCGAGGTGCGGCTGACCCCGTATTCGTCCGAGAGCTCGGACTCCTTGGGCAGCAGCATGCCGGGCGCGTAGACGCCGCCGATGATCTGCAGGCCGACCCCGTCGATCACGCGGCCCTGCAGGCCGCGCATGGCGTAACCGGAGGAGCGGTCGGGGTCGCTGGTGGGCGCATCCGCCACGTTCGACCTCCTCGTTGCCGCCGTGATCATCTGCACGCGCTGACGCTAGCGGTGCGAGATCGTCTGCCCCACTTTATTCTGAACGCCGGGGTCGTCGTGCGGGGTGCTGCTCATGAACACGGCGACGTCGTCGATGCGGATCTCGACGCTGCGCAGGTAGGGCGCCACGCCGTCGAGGCTCACGTCGATGCCGAGGCCCGGGGCGTCGGGCGCCCGCACCTCGCCGTTCTCATCCAGGCGGATGTGGTTGCTCGACAGATCGAGGGCCACCTGCTTCGGCTCCACCGGGTACTCGCAGATGCGGTGGTTCGCGAGACCCGCGAAGGGCTGCATCGAGGCCGACAGCGCCAGATGCGAGGTGAAGGTGTGGTTGACGTAGGTGACGTTGCGGGCGATGGCGTGGTCGGCGACGGCCTTCGCGGCGCCGATGCCGCCGATGCGGGCCGCATCCACCTGGATGAAGCTGACCCCGCCGTAGTCGATCAGGTTCGTCGCCATGTGCAGCGTGTGGGCTCCCTCGCCCCCCGCGATCCCTACGGTTGACGTGCGCTTGGCCAGTTCGGCGTGGGCGACGTAGGCGTGGGGCACGAAGGGCTCCTCGAGCCACGTCGCGTGCGCGCGCTCGAGCGCCTCGAGCCGGGCCGCGGCGGCCTCGAGGTCGTCGCCCCAGATCTGGCCGGCGTCGATAAGCAGCTGCGCGTCGTCGCCGAGACCCTCGCGAGCGGCGGCGACGTGGTCGGCGTCATCCGCGACGGACCCGGTGCCGTATCCGCCCCACCCGAACTTCACGGCGAGGAAGCCGTTGCTGCGGGCCAGTCGCGCCCGATCCAGAGTCGCCTGCGGCGTCTCACCCATGAGCATCGAGGCGTAAGGGAGCTTGGCGTAGCTGCGGTCGTACCCGAGCAGGCGCCAGACCGGCTCCTCCTTGGCCTTGCCCAGCAGATCCCACAGCGCGATCTCGATGCCCGACCAGGTGTGGGCGGCCTGCAGCAAGTCCATGCTGTTGCGGGCGACGAGCTGTGAGATGCGCGCGATGTCGTCGGGGCCATCGAGTCGCTCGCCGAGAACGGAGGCCGACACCGGCTGGCAGACGCCATGGGAGCGCGGCGTCACGAAGGCGGCGATCGACGTCAGAGGTGACGCCTCGCACTCGCCCCACCCGACGAACCCGTCGGCGGTGACGCGCACGAGGAGCGCATCCTGACTGCCGTCAGCCTCGAGGGTGATGTCCGGCATCGATGCGTAGAAGAGGTCGACGGTGTCGATTTTCATAAGCCGCAGTGCTCGCCTTCGCCGTGGTGACCTGAGTCACGAGGATGCCCGCGCTCACGATCCAGGCGGACCCGGGATCGCCACAGCGCGATGCAGTCATTGATCATACGTTACAGGCACCCGACCATGCGAGTCCCATAACGAATTGGCGAATCTTCTTGCGCAGGTGGGTGCTACGTATGATCTAATGGCTCTACGAACATGGCACCGCCATGACGCACAGAATGGGACAACGATGTCGCAGTCGACCTGGGCTCTCCTGACGCCCGGCGCCCCCGCGCCCTCTCTCCGCACCCTTCCCGTGCGTTCGTTCTCGACTTCGGCTGGCGCCCTTGCCCGCCCGAAGCTCGCTCCCGCCCTCCCGACGCGACGTCGCGTCACGGTGGCGGATGCGAAGCACAACTCGCTCGGGGTCCCCCGCGCGAGTGGTCAGCCAGGAAGGAAAATGCAATGATCAAGCGCAAAGTGGGGGCCATCGTCCTCACGGCAGGCCTCATCGCCGGCCTCGCGGCCTGTGCCCCTGCCGAAGAGTCGGGGTCGCAGAACCTCCTCATCTGGGACACCGGCATCTTGGGACGCACCCTCGAGAACGGCGACGCCGACCTCGAGAACTCGTTCATCGACCAGATGGCGGCCGCGTTCATGGAGGCCAACCCGGGCGTGACCGTCGAGGTCGTGCAGCAGGCCGGAGACATCACGGCCAACAGTGCCGCCTTCCAGGCCGCATCCATCGCCGGGGACGGCCCGGACATCCGCATCCAGTACGCGGGCGGACCGACGATCTCGTTCGCGGACTTCTTCACCGACCTGGAGCCGCTGCTGAAGCCGGAGACCATCGATTCCCTCGCCGGCTTCAACGTCAACCGCGAAGGCTTCTCCGGTGAGGGTCGCATCCTCGGCATGCCGTACGGTGCGGGCAACCTCTTCACGATCTTCCAGAACCACGCGGTTCTCGAAGAGGCCGGTCTCGACCCGGCGAACCCGCCCACCACGTGGGAGGAGCTCATCGCGAACGGCCAGCAGGTTGTCGACAACACCGACAAGAACGGCTTCTGGGCTGCCAACCTCGAAGGCTACGTCGGAGCGTGGATGATCTCGGCGCTCGTCGGCGGTCAGCTCGGCGAGACGGCGTTCACCCAGATGTACGCGGGTGAGATCCCGGTGGATGACCCCGCCATGGTCGCCGCCTACCAGGCCTTCGCGGACTGGGGCGCCAGCGGACTCACCAACCCCGACGCCGGCCAGGTGTCGAACGGCGAGTCGACCGCGGGCTTCGTCAACGGCAGCAGCGCCTACTACCTCGTCGGCAGCTGGGAGAACAACAACATGCTCGACGCCTTCGGTGAAGACGGCGTGAGCTCGTTCTTCATCCCGACGCTCGAGGGTTCGGACTTCCCCGCCATGGGCGCGGGTGGCCCGGAGATCGCGCTCTCGATCACCGAGTACAGCGAGAACAAGGAGTTGGCCGTCCAGTTCCTCGAGTTCCTCGCCGAGCCCGCCAACCAGGACGTGTTCGTCGAGCTGTACCAGACGCAGGGCTCGAACCACGTCGACGGTGACCCCTCGAAGATCCAGAACCCGCTGCTGCGTCAGCAGTTCGAGCAGCTCGCGCAGGCGACCGATGGCGTCGTGTTCGCCTTCGACAGCGTGATGCCGCAGGCCACGATCGACCTGTTCTACCGCGTGAACGCCGGAGTCTTCCTCGGCAGCATCACCCCGGAGGACGCGGTCGCTCAGCTCAAGGCCTCGTACGAGACCGAGATCGCGAACCAGTGACCTCGTCCCTTCTGACCTCGTCCGTGG
>CALRZA010000262.1:0-3758 GCA_943372535.1 Auritidibacter sp. Marseille-P8566 | reverse complement strand
ACGGTCGGAAGCGTGCCGCTCGGGGCGTCGGTCGCCATCTGGCTCACGATCGGGGCGGTCCGCGGGGTCATCGCGGGACTCTTCGCTGAGGTCTTCGCGGGCGTCGATGGCGACTACGCCTACCGCGTGTTCTCGTGGGTGCTGATCTCCGTGGTGTGGATGCCCCTGTTCGTCTTCACGATGGCGCAATTCGATCACCGTCGCGAGCTTCTCGCCCGACTGACCACGGCGCGGGCACGCCGCGACGCCGCGCTCGAGCGCGAGACCGAGTCCGCTGTGCAGTTTCGACGGCGGGTGCTCGGCACCGTCCAGGAGACGATCGCGCCCGCGCTCGACGAGGTGCGAGTCAGCCTGTCTGCAGCATCGGGCGGCGCCGGCTCGGACTCGCTGCAGACGATCGGCGATCGGCTCACGCAGCTCGCCGGCGACGCCGGTCGCATCGTGGATTCCGCGATGGATCCGCTCGTGGTCGAAGACGTGCCAGAACGATCCCTCCTGCTCGAGGCGGTCAACTACGACATCAACCGACCCGTGGTCGTCGCCCTTCTGACCGGGGTGACGATCGTGCCCGCCGTGCTTCCCGAAGCCCTTCTGGCCGAAACCTTCCTCGGGATCATCGGGGACCTCGCGGCACTGTTCGCCGGCGTGCTCGTGCTCGCGTCCGGGCTGCTCGCCGTGACCAAGTGGGGTCGGCAGCTGGTGCCCGTGACCTATCTCCTCACGGTGCTGGGAGTCACGGTCCTCGCCGGCATCGCCGCGTCCGCGACGCTGATCGTGATCGACAGCCCCTTGCCGTTGCACGATCGAGTGCTCGCGACCGTGTTGCCACTGGGCTTCGCCTTCGCGGCCGCGGTGGTGATGACCGCGGTCAGCGTCGCCTCGGCGAATCGTCGGGTCGCGGACGACATCCTGCGACTGCAGGAGGAGGCCGGCACGCTCGGGGCTCGATCGCGCCGAGCAGAACGACGCCTCCGTGATCAGGTCAATTCGCTCATGCACGGCCCGGTGCACGGTCGACTCGCCGCGTGCGCCATGGCGCTGAACTTCCTGGCCGACGAGGAGACGACTGACCCTGCCCGCTCCGCGGAGGTGGCTGAACGGGTGCTCGCGCACCTCGCCGCCGCATCCGCCGATCTCGAACTTCTCGCGCGGGGCGGTACACATGTGCCGTCGCGGTCCTAAGCTGACGTATGGTCACCGGCACCCGACCCGCTCCCCGAGTTCTCGTCGCTGACGACGATGATCTCGTCAGATTGGTCTTGCGCCGAGCACTGGAGCGCACGCAGGCCACCGTCATCGAAGCGTCCAGCGGCTCGAGCACCGAGCACATCGCGGACCAGCTCTTCGACTTGGCCATCGTCGACGCTCACATGCCGGGGTCGACCCTCACCCAGTGCCTGACTGCGCTGCGCCGCACCAATCCCGACCTGCCGCTGCTGGTCATCAGCGGAGACGCCCAAGCGCCCGAGGGGCCCGACCTGCCCGACTTCACCTTCCTGTCCAAGCCCGTCAATCTCGATCTGTTCCTGGCAACGGTGGCGACCCTTCTGGAACAGCGATGAGCGCGCACGATCGGCGAGATGAGATCCGCGAGCTGATCTCCAGCCACGGGTTCGACAGCATCTTCGACAACCATCCGGAGGCGCTGTTCATCTTCGACCGCGAGGGCCGGTTCATCGATGCCAACGAGCATGTTCTGCGCACCACCGGGCGCACTCGCGAGCAGTTACGCGCGGCGACCTGGCAGAGCTTCGTGTGGGACGAGGAACCCGAGATTGCGCACAGTGCGTTCCGCGCGGCGAGTGCGGGAACCGCTCAGGAATACGAGGCCGGCGGGACCCGCCCGGACGGCACGCCGTCGCTCGCCGAGGTGACCCTCATCCCCTTCGCCGTCGACGGCGATGTGCTCGCCGTGATCGGCCTCACCCGCGATCTCGGGGCCGTCGAAGCGGCGCGACGCAAGCAGGCCGAGCTCGAGGAGCGACTGGGCAACACTCTCAACAGCATCAGCGATGCCGTGTACGTGCTCGATCACAACTGGAACTTCACCTATGTGAACACCAAGGCCGAGTCGCTGGTCGGTATGTCGTCGGACGACCTGCTCGGCAAGAACCTGTGGAGCACCTTCCCGGAGATGGCGGCGTCGCCGCTCGGCTCGGCCTACCGCCGTGCGGTGGACGAGAAGGAGACGACGACGACGCGCACGAAGTACGAGGCGCTCAACCTCTGGATCGAGGCGACGGCCTACCCCACCGACGATGGGCTTGCCGTGTACGTGCGCGACGTGCGCGAGGAGGAGCTCAACCGCGCCCAGCTCGCCGAGAGCCAGCGCCGGGTCGCTGCGCAGGCGGCCCTGCTCGACGTCGCTACGGACGCGATCGTCGTGCGCACGCTCGACCATCGCGCCCTCTACTGGAACCTCTCGGCGACCCGGATCTACGGCTGGCAGCGTTCCGAGGTCATCGGTCAGTACCTGCCCGCCCTCTTGTATCGCGACCTCACCGCATTCAATCGGGCCGTCGCCGAGACCCTCGAGCACGGGCATTGGACGGGCGAGCTGGAGCAGGTGACCCGCACCGGCGAGCGCCTCATCGTCAACTCGCGCTGGACCCTCGTCTACGGCGACGATGGCGAGCCGGAGTCGATCTTCTCGGTCAACACCGACATGACCGAGCAGAAGCGTCAGGAGGATCTGCTGCTGCGCACGCAGCGCATGGAGAGTCTCGGCACGCTCGCCAGCGGCATCGCCCACGATCTCAACAATGTGCTCACCCCCATCCTCATGTCGGCTCAATTGCTCGCCGCAGAAGAGGATGACCCGGGCCGAAGCGAGATTCTTGCCGCGATCGAGACGGGGGTCAAACGCGGCGCCGACATGGTGCGCCAAGTGCTGTCGTTCGCTCGGGGGGTCGAGGGGCGCCGGGTGCGCATCCGGCCCGAGTCCCTGATCGACGAGTTGGTCAGCTTCGGGCGCGAGACCCTGCCGTCGAACATCACGCTCACGAGCGATCTCGACCGCGGCCTGTGGCCCGTCGAGGGAGACCCCACCCAGCTGCTGCAGGTGCTGATGAATCTTCTCACCAACGCGCGGGACGCGATGCCGACGGGGGGGCGCCTCTCGTTCACGGCGCGAAACGTCACCATCGCCGACAGCTACTCATCGGTCAGCCACCTCGCGACACCCGGCGAGTACGTGCTGATCCAGGTCGAGGATGACGGCATGGGGATGACCCGCGACGTCATCGACAAGATCTTCGAGCCGTTCTACACGACGAAGGAGCAGGGCCGCGGAACCGGCCTCGGACTCGCCACCTCGATGGCGATCGTGCGCAGTCACGGCGGCTTCATGCAGGTCTACTCCGAACCGGATCACGGCTCCCGCTTTCAGCTGCACCTGCCGGCCGCTCTGAGCGACGAGGAGCTCGACGCGCCGCCGGCTGACGCGACGAGGTCGCTGCCCCCTCGCGGTGATGGAGAGCTGATCCTCGTCGTCGACGACGAGGCCGCCATCCGTCAGATCATCCGGCAGGCCCTCGAGGCCAACGGCTACCGCACGATCGTGGCGTCGAACGGCGCGGAGGCCCTCGACCTGATCGAGACCTCGGACGAGCCCGTCGCCCTCGTGCTCACCGACATGATGATGCCCGTGATGGATGGGGCCCACCTGGCTGCGGAGTTGGCGACTCGCGAACCCGCCATGCCGATCATCGCCACCAGCGGCCTGAACGCCAACGGCGGAGTCGCGCGTGCTCAGCACG
>CALRZA010000261.1:0-3760 GCA_943372535.1 Auritidibacter sp. Marseille-P8566 | reverse complement strand
TCCCCGCCTCTGACCGCGTCGCTCACTGACACTGCTCTGCTCGATCAGCAGCGGATGCTGGCGGAGGTGGAGCGCCGGCTCACCGCGACCTCGGCCGCACTGGCCGCAGAGATCCGTCACCGCTCCCGACCCGAGCTCGGCCACGAGGGGCTCGCCGCCCGCCACGGTGCGCGCACCCCGGAGAAGCTCGTGCAAACCGTCACCGGCGCCACCAAGGGACGGGCCGCCACGCTGGTGCGGATCGGGTCGATGCTTCCGACCGCGCCACCGGCTCCCGAGCGGTCGCCATGGATGGTGGATGTCGCTACCGCGGTCGCCGACGGAACGCTCTACCTCGACGCCGCTGACGCCATCCGCGCCGGGCTCGGCACCCCCACCGACGAGGTGCCCTCGGATGCGTTGGCTCTCGCCGCGCGCACCCTTGTGCTTCTCGCCCCGACGATGACGGTCGAAGCGCTCGCGGTGCGGGCGCGGGAGGAGCGACTCGCCCTCGACCTCTTGCTCGTGATCGAGCGGGAGAAGGCCCTCCGCGAACGCCGCTCGCTGACGGTCCACCGCCAGCAGGACGGGATGACGCGACTGGTCGCGCTGCTCGACCCGGAGTCCGCCTCGATGGTGACCTCGGTGTTCGACGCGATCACCTCCCCACGGCGCGGCGGACCGCGGTTCGTCGACGAAACCGCGGACGGGCGTGCGTCGGCGATCCTCGACGACCCCCGCACCACCGAGCAACTGGCACTGGATGCCTTCGTGCAACTGATCGAGCTCGGCGCGAACGTCGCCCCCACCAGTTTCATCGGCACCCAGCGCCCCGCCGTCAAGCTGCTGGTCACCGACCAGGACCTGCGCACACGCGCGGGCCTCGGCTTCATCGAAGGACAGACCGAGCCCGTCTCCGTCGCCACGATCGAGCGTCACATCTGCACCGCCGGAACCGTGCCCGTGCACTTCGACGACGACGGCCAAGTCGTCAACGTCGGACGAGAGCAGCGCCTCTTCACCGCCCGCCAACGCATCGGCCTCGCTGCCCGCGACGGCGGATGCCTCTGGATCGGCTGCGACCGACCACCCTCCTGGTGCGAAGCCCACCACACCGACCACTGGCAACGAGACCACGGCGACACCAACATCGACAAAGGCGTCCTGCTCTGCAAACACCACCACCTCGTACTCCACAACAACGGATGGGAAATCCACCGGAGGGACGGGCAGTACTGGCTCATCCCACCCGCCGACATCGACCCCAGACGCACACCGATCGCGCTACCGAGCAAAAGTGCCGCCGTGCGCCGACTCGCCGCGACCGCCTGAGGCGCAGAGCCCAAGACGGCAGGGCGTAAGAGGGCAGGGCGCGAGAACGCTGAGCGCGAGAACGCTGAGCCCGAAAGGGCTGGGCCGACAGGGCTGTGCCCGACTGGGCTGGGCGCGCGCGAGCTGAGCCCGAAGGGATGCTGGCCAGTCGCCGCTAGGCCCGAAGCCCTTCGGCGTCGAGCTCGCGCTGGGCATTCTCATCCACGGAGCCGGGCTCGATCGGTGGATCCGCTTCGCGCTCCATCCGCACGAGAGCGATCCCGCCGAGGATCAGCACTCCGCCAAGGATCTGCACGACGTTGAGGTTCTCACCGATGAGCAGCCAAGCGAACACCGACGCGAACACGACCTCGAGCAGACCGACGAACGACATGAGCCGCGACCCGAGCATCTCGGAGGCGGAGATGCTCGCCACGTACGCGAACGCGGTTCCGACGAGGGCGACGAGGCCCAGCGGCATCCACCAGGGAACCTCGCCACCGAGCACGGTGATGGTGCCGAAGTCGGCCGCCAACGGAACCACACCACTCAGGCCGACCACGCCGAGCACGAGCGAGCCCAGCAGCAACCCGGCAGACGCGTACGCCACCGGCGGCAGCCCGTCGCTCGGCCGCGCGGCGATCACGTAGTAGACGACGACGCCGAGCATCGCGAGGAAGGCGAAGAAGATGCCGAGCCCATCCGTCGCCCCGATCGCCCCCGGACCGATGACGAGCACGAGCCCGCCCACCGCGAGGGCCGAGCCAATGAGCACGATCGCGCGGGGAGCCTTGCGGGTGCGCGCCCAGATCAGTCCGACGATCGCGAGCGGAGCCAGGTACTCGATGAGCAGCGCGGTGCTGACCGGGATCCGCGTGAGCGCCGCGAAGTAGGCGAGCTGGGTGCCGGCGACACCGATGAGCCCCATCCCGAGAATGCGCCAGCGGGCGCGCCAGAGCGCCGACCAGCGTCCGCGCAGTGCGACGATCGCGATCGGCAGAAGCACGAGTCCCGCGATCCCGGCCCGGATGGTGACGGCGGCGGCTGGCGACCACCCGCCCTCGAGCATCGGCTTGATGAACGCCCCCGAGGTCGCGAACGACAGCGACGCGAGCACGCCGAAGATGAGTCCGCGGGAGGTTCGGGAGAGGGCCACAAGCTGACAGTAGACTCGTCGAGAATAAGGAGTCAAATTGCATTTTGCCCCTGACACGGAGATCACGCTCGAGTTCATCGTCACGCTCGCCAACACCCACCCGAGCGCCTCGCGCAGCGGTCGCGACGACCTCGCGACCCCGGCCGAACTCACCGCCCTGCTCGACGCCGCGGTCTTCACCGGCCGGTTCGACCGCGACGAGGCAGAGCTCGCCGACATTCACCGGTTCCGTGCCGAGTTGCGCCGCATCTGGACCCTGCCGGTGGATGCCGCCGTCACCGAGGTGAACCGGATGCTGCGGGATGCCAGCGCCCTGCCGTTCCTCACCCGGCACGACCACTTCGACTGGCACCTGCACGCGACCGCCCCCGACGCCCCCCTCGGGGAACGCATGCGCGCCGAGGCCGCACTCGCGCTCGTGGATGTGATCCGCAGCGGCGAGACCGCGCGGCTGCGCGTCTGCGAGGCCGACGACTGCGAGGGGCTGCTCGTCGATCTGTCGCGCAACGGGTCCAAGCGGTTCTGCAGCGTGCGCTGCGGCAACCGGGTCAACCAGCTGGCGTTCCGGGCGCGGGGCGGGGAGGGTTAGTCGGCGACTACCCCAGCTGCGGCGCCTGAGCGAGCAGCGGCCCGCCCCACTTCTCCTCGAGCAGGCGCTCGAGGGTGGCTCCGAGCGAGTAGAGCCGGGCATCCTCGCGCGCCGGCGCCATGATCTGGAAGCCGACCGGCAGGCCGTCCTCAGGGGCCAGCCCGATCGGCAGGCCCATGCCGGGCACGCCCGCAAGGTTCGCCGGGATCGTCGTCACGTCGTTGAGGTACATGGCGAGGGGATCCTCGATCTTCGACCCGAACTCGAACGCGGTCGTCGGGGCCGAGGGCGAGACGAGCACATCCGCCTTCTCAAAAGCCGACGCGAAGTCGCGCTGGATGAGCGTGCGCACCTTCTGAGCCGACCCGTAGTAGGCGTCGTAGTAGCCCGCCGAGAGCGCGTAGGTTCCGAGGATGATGCGGCGCTTCACCTCGGGACCGAAGCCGGCCTCGCGGGTCGCGGCCATGACATCCTCGACGGTGCCCTTGATGGGCGAGCGCATACCGAAGCGCACCGAGTCGAACTTGGCGAGGTTGCTCGACGCCTCTGCCGGGAGGATCACGTAGTAGGCGGCGACCGCGTACTCGAAGTGGGGGGCGCTGACCTCGACGATCTCGGCCCCCGCCGCCGTGAGCAACTCGAGGGCCTCGTGGAAGCGCTGCGAGACGCCGGCCTGGAAGCCGGGGCTGTCGAGCTCCTTGACGACCCCGACCCGCAGGCCCTTG
>CALRZA010000260.1:0-3766 GCA_943372535.1 Auritidibacter sp. Marseille-P8566 | reverse complement strand
GTCGAGCTCGACGCGCTGAACGCGCACGAGGTGGTTCTGGCCGGCGTACGGCTTGCCGAACTCCTTGGCCTCGTCCTGCGGGCTGCCGTCGCCCTGGAAGACGTAGAAGCCGATCGCCAGGCGGTGCGGCCGGATGGTCGGGTAGTCGGGCGCCGCCTCCTGCACCACGGCGAATGAGGTGATCATGCCGTTGGCATCCACCTCGATCTCGGGACGCAGCGTGTTGACGCCCGCGGTCTCGAGCCACAGCTTCGACCACGAGCCCAGCTCGCGCCCGCTCGTCTTCTCGAGCTCGCTCAGCAGGTCGGTGAGCTCCGTGTTGGAGTACTGGTGCTTCTGGAAGTACGCCGCGACACCGGCCATGAACTGCTCGAGGCCCACCCAGGCGACGAGCTGCTTGAGCACCGATCCGCCCTTGGCGTAGGTGATGCCGTCGAAGTTCACCTGCACGTCTTCGAGATCGTTGATCGTCGCGACGACGGGGTGGGTCGAAGGCAGCTGGTCCTGCTTGTAGGCCCAGCTCTTCTCCATCGCCTGGAAGGTGGCCCACGCCTCGTGCCACTCGGTGGCCTCGGCGGTCGCGAGCGTCGACGCCCACTCGGCGAACGACTCGTTGAGCCAGAGGTCGTTCCACCACTTCATCGTGACGAGGTCGCCGAACCACATGTGGGCGAGCTCGTGCAGGATCGTGACGACGCGGCGCTCCTTGATGGCGTCGGTCACCTTGGAGCGGAAGACGTAGCTCTCGGTGAACGTGATCGCGCCGGCGTTCTCCATCGCGCCCGCGTTGAACTCGGGCACGAACAGCTGGTCGTACTTCTCGAACGGGTAGGGGAACTGGAAGTGCTTCTCGTAGAATTCGAAGCCCTGACGGGTCTTCTCGAAGATGTAGTCGGCGTCGAGGTACTGGCTGAGCGACTTGCGGGCGAACAGGCCGAGGGGGATGACGCGGCCGCTCGACGAGGTGAGCTCGCTGCGGATCACGGCGTACGGCCCGGCGATGAGGGCGGTGACGTAGCTCGAGAGAATCGGGGTGGGGCTGAACGCCCACGTCGCGCTGTCGCCGTCGACGGTCGGTTCGGGGGTCGGCGAGTTGCTCACGACCTCCCAGCGGGACGGCGCCGTGACGGTGAACTGAAAGGTCGCCTTGAGATCGGGCTGCTCGAACACGGCGAACACGCGGCGGGAGTCGGGCACCTCGAACTGCGTGTAGAGGTAGACCTCGCCATCCACGGGGTCGACGAAGCGGTGGAGGCCCTCACCCGTGTTGGTGTACGCGAAGTCGGCGACGACGACGAGCTCGTTCTCGGCGGCGAGACCGTCGAGCTGGATGCGCGTGCCATCGGCCACGGACGGGTCGAGCGCGGCGCCGTTGAGGGTCACGGAGTGCACGGTGCGCGTCTGCGCGTCGATGAAGGTGGATGCCCCGGCCGTGGCCGTGAACCGCACGGTCGTCGTCGACGCGAAGGTCTCCGCCCCCGTCGTGAGGTCGAGCGCGACCTCATAGCTCTGCGTCTGCACGAGCGCCGCGCGCTCCTGGGCTTCGATGCGGGTGAGGTTCTCTCCAGGCACTGCGCTCTCCTTCGTGGGCGTGTCGCGGCTTCTGGCCGCATCCGACCAGCTTAGAACGCAGGTGCCGTGAGCTAGGAGACGCGAAGCCAGCGGAACGCGTGGGGCGCGAGCACGAGGTCGCTCGTCAACGCGACCCGCGAGCCGTCGATGAGGTCATCGCCGGACGGCCCCAACCCGGAGAGCGTCAGAGCGCTGACGGCCTGCGGCTCGTCGGCGAAGTTCGCGAGCACGACGATGCGCGTGCCGGCGCTGCCCGGCCGCTGGTACCCGAGCACGTGCGGGTTGCCCGTGTGGAACGGCACGAGCCGGCCGCCGGCGAACTCCGGGGTCGACCGGCGCACCTCGATGAGGCGACGGAGCCCGTGGTGGATGGCTCCGGCATCCGTCGCCGGATTGGTGCGGTCGGCATAGCGGTCGGCGGGGTAGTGCGGGCGGTGCACCCAGCGGCTGTCGGCCGCCTGAGCGGGATCGTTGACGTAGGTGTACTCGTTGAGCTGCCCGACTTCGTCGCCCAGATAGATGAGCGGGATGCCGCCGGTCGACAGCACGATCGAGTGCGCGAGCAGCAC
This sequence comes from Auritidibacter sp. Marseille-P8566, assembly GCA_943372535.1. Taxonomy (GTDB): domain Bacteria; phylum Actinomycetota; class Actinomycetes; order Actinomycetales; family Microbacteriaceae; genus Rhodoglobus. The sequence continues at coordinate 1,625 of CALRZA010000260.1, read as the reverse complement.
GCGCGCCACACCCCCGGGGGCGTTCGCCTCGACCCCGGCGAGCGACGCCGTCGTGCCCGAGATGCGGCAATCGCCGGTCTTGGGGTTGTCCTGGAAGGGCACGCCGCGGGCGAAGCTGCCGTCGAACCGGTTGACGTAGAACGCGTTGAGGAAGCGCCGGTGGTCGTAGCCGTCGATGCCGAACTCGCGGGCATCCTCGTCGGCGAAGGTCCAGCCGATGTCGTCGTGGCTGCGCACGTAGTTGACCCATGCCGTGTTGGCAGGCAGGGCGTGCCGACGCTCGAGGGCCTGAGCCAGCAGGTTCACCTCGCGGGTCGCGAGCGAGTTCCAGATGAGCGCCATCTGCAGCGGGTTGTAGCTGAGCTGGCACTCCTCGGGGTCGATGTACTGGATCACCTCGTCGGGGTGCACGATCGCCTCAGACTTGAAGAGCAGACCCGGAGCGGCGATGCGGCAGACCGCGTTGAAGGCCTGCAGCAGCAGGTGCGCCTCGGGCAGCGATTCGCAGGCGGTGCCGAGCTGCTTCCAGATGAAGGCCACGGCATCCATGCGCAGGATGTCGATGCCGAGGTTGGCCAGGAAGAGCATCTCGCGCGCCATCGCGCGGAACACCGCCGGGTTGCGGTAGTTGAGGTCCCACTGGAAGGTGTGGAACGTCGCCCACACCCAGCGCCCGTCGGGCAGGGGCACGAATGACCCGGGGTGGTCCTCGGGGAAGATCTCGCGCACCGTGCGCTCGTAGGCATCCGGCCCCTGGCGGTCGGGGAAGATCCAGTAGTAGTCCTCGAACTCCGCCTCGCCGGCGAGCGCCTTGCGGGCCCACTCGTGCTCGTTCGAGGTGTGGTTGAAGATGAAGTCGACCACGAGGCTGATGCCATTGGCGCGCAGCTCGCTGGCCAGGGCCCGCAGCTGCTCGATGTCGCCGAGGGCGGGGTTCACCTCGCGGTAGCTCGAGACGGCGTAACCGCCGTCGGAGTTGCCCTCGGGCGCGAGGAACAGCGGCATGAGGTGCAGGTAGGTCAGCCCCAGCTCGCGGAAGTAGGGGATGCGATCGTGGACGCCCGCCAGGTCGGTCGCATAGCGGTCGACGTAGCAGACCCCGCCCAGCATCGCGTTGTCGGAGAACCAGTCGGGATTCTCCTCGCGCTGGGCATCGAGGAGGCGCAGCTGGGGCGATCGCTCGGACCACGCCGCCGCGAGGTCGGCGAGCAGGAGCGCGTACTGCTCCTCGGTCTCGGGCCCGGTGCCGTAGAGCTCATGGAAGAGGCGCGACAAGCGCGGGGCATGCGCGTCGACTCGCGCCGCGAACGCGTCGTCCACGGAGGCGACGGCAACGTCGGAGATCGCACTCACGCCTTCACTCTAAGGCACAATTTGGAAGCGCTTGCAGCGTTCGGGCTCCCGATTCGGCCCGCGCGGCCGCGTCAGAAGCGGCTCAGGCGTCGACCAGTTCCCGCTGCGGAGCGGCCGCCGCACTCAGCCGTCGTTCGCTCGCCTCGATGGCCTCTCCGAGCAGGGCGCGCAGGTGGGCATCCGGATCCTCGACGCAGGCCAGGGCGATGCCGATGACGCTCGTGCGGATGACCGCGTCGGTGGCCGCGACCGGATCGCCCGCGACCGGATCG
>CALRZA010000259.1:0-3827 GCA_943372535.1 Auritidibacter sp. Marseille-P8566 | reverse complement strand
GGGTCGACGATGTCGAGCCCGGAGCTGAGCTCCTCAAGGCTCTTCGCCTCGTGAGTGGCACCCCAGATGTTCGCGTCGGTGCTGTAGGCCTTCTCCGTGGAGTCGCGGTACGGGAAGCCGCGGGCGACGAGCCACTCGCTCATCTCGGTGCGGCCGCCGAGCTCGCCGACGAACGCGGCGTCGAGCCACGGCTTGTAGATGCGCAGGCGCGGGTTGGCGAGCAGTCCGTAGCGGTAGAACCGCTCGATGTCGTTGCCCTTGTAGGTGGAGCCGTCGCCCCAGATGTCGACGTCGTCCTCCTTCATGGCGCGCACGAGCAGCGTGCCCGTGACCACGCGACCGAGCGGCGTCGTGTTGAAGTAGGTCTTGCCGCCCGAGCGGATGTGGAACGCTCCGCACGCCAGCGCGACGAGGCCCTCCTCCACGAGAGCCGCGCGGCCATCGACGAGACGGGCCAGCTCGGCGCCGTACTCGAGGGCGCGCGCCGGAACCTCGCCGATGTTCGGCTCGTCGTACTGCCCGATGTCGGCCGTGTAGGTGCACGGCACCGCGCCCTTCTCGCGCATCCACGCGACGGCGCAGGAGGTGTCGAGACCTCCGCTGAAGGCGATGCCGACGCGCTCGCCGACGGGAAGACTGCTCAAGACCTTGGACACGGCATCCAGCCTAGAGCGACCCGCACCCCACCCCGTGCACGTCGCTGGCTAGGCTGGCGCGATGCGCTGCCCCTGCCTGAGCGGATCGCCCTTCGACGAGTGCTGCGGCCCGCTGCACTCCGGTGCCGCCGTTGCGCCGACGGCGGAACGGCTGATGCGCTCGCGGTTCAGTGCCTTCGCTCTCGGGGATGCCGCCTACCTCCTCGCGAGCTGGCATCCGTCGACGAGGCCGGTCACCCTCGAGCTCGACGACGATCTGCGCTGGTATCGACTCGACATCCTCTCGACCACCCGGGGCGGATTCGCCGACACGACGGGCACCGTCGAGTTCGACGCGTGGTACCGCGGCTCCCCTGCCGGCGTGCTGCACGAGGTCAGCCGGTTCGTGAGAGAGCACGGCCGATGGTGGTATCTCGACGGGGTCACGTCCTAGGGTCGCTTCATGAGCTACGTCCTCTCGATCGATCAGGGCACGACCAGCACTCGGGCCATCGTCTTCGACCACTCCGGCTCGGTCGTCTCGGTCGGCCAGCACGAGCATCGCCAGATCTTCCCGAAGGCCGGGTGGGTGGAACACGACGCGGTCGAGATCTGGAACAACACGCGCGAGGTCATCGGCCAGGCCCTCGGCAAGGCCGACCTCACGCGGCACGACATCGTCGCCGTCGGCATCACCAACCAGCGCGAGACGACGGTGGTGTGGGATCGCGAGACGGGCGAGCCGATCGCCCCGGCGATCGTCTGGCAGGACACCCGCACCCAGGACATCGTCGATCGCCTCGCCGACGGCGACCCCGATCGCTACCGCGACCGAGTGGGCCTCCCCCTCGCGACCTACTTCTCGGCCACCAAGATCATCTGGATCCTCGAGAACATCGAGGGAGCCCGCGACCGGGCGGAGCGGGGCGAACTCGCCTTCGGCACGACCGACTCGTGGATCCTCTGGAACCTCACCGGCGGCCCCAGCGGTGGGGTGCACGCCACCGATGTCACCAACGCGAGCCGCACGCTTCTCATGGACCTGCGCACCCTCTCGTGGGACCACGACCTGCTCGAGACCTTCGGCATCCCGGCGTCGCTGCTGCCCGAGATCCGCAGTTCGTCCGAGGTCTACGGCACCTGCGAGCCGTCGAGTCTGCTGCGCGAGGTGCCCGTGGCGGGCATCCTCGGCGACCAGCAGGCGGCGACCTTCGGTCAGGTGGCCTTCGGCGTCGGCGAGTCGAAGAATACCTACGGGACCGGCAATTTCGTGATCGTGAACACGGGCGAAGAGGTCGTGCACTCCGCCAACGGACTGCTCACGACCGTCGCGTACCGCCTGGGCGACGCGCCCGCGAACTACGCGTTGGAGGGCTCGATCGCCGTCACCGGATCCCTCGTGCAGTGGCTGCGCGACAACCTCGGCATCATCTCCCACGCGAGCGAGATCGAGGCCCTCGCCCGCACGGTGGATGACAACGGCGGCGTCTACTTCGTGCCCGCGTTCTCGGGGCTGTTCGCCCCGCACTGGCGTCCGGATGCCCGCGGCGCGATCCTCGGCCTCACCCGGTTCGCCAACAAAGGCCACATCGCCCGGGCCGCCCTTGAGGCCACCGCGTTCCAGACCCGCGAGGTGATCGATGCGATCAACGCTGACTCCCCCGCCCCGATCGCCGAGCTCAAGGTCGACGGCGGCATGGTCGGCAACCGCGACCTCATGCAGTTCCAGGCGGACCTGCTCGGCATCCCGGTCATCCGTCCGGTCGTCGCCGAGACGTCGGCCCTCGGGGCCGCGTATGCCGCCGGACTTGCCGTGGGCTTCTGGGCCGATCTCGACGACCTGCGCGCCAACTGGAACGAAGGCGAGCGCTGGGAGCCGACGATGTCTCAGGAGGAACGGGACCGACTGCTGCGGTCATGGCGCAAGGCCATTACGAAGACCCTCGACTGGGTCGACGACGACGTCTGAGCGATCCGGTCGGAGTCAGCGCCGGGTGGCCGCGACCCACGCGCTGAGCTTCTCCGCGGCAGCACCGGAGTCGATCGCCGCGGCGGCGACCTCGTACTGAGCGCGAAGCCGGTCGACGATCGGCTCCTGCAGCAGCTCGGGATCCCGCGACAGGTGCCAGGCGACGAGTCCCGCCGCCGCGTTGAGCAGGATGATGTCGCGCACCGGCCCCGCATCCCCGTTGAGCACGCCTCGCGCGACTGACGCATTGTGCTCGGGGTCAGCGCCGAGGATCGATGCGATCTCGGCGCGGGGAATCCCCAGGTCGGCGGGATCGAGGTCGTGCTCGGCGACGAACCCGCGCGAGACCTCCCAGATGTGGCTGTGTCCGGTCGTCGTGAGCTTGTCGATGCCGTCGTCGCCGCGATAGACGAGGGCCGTCGCGCCGCGCGTCTGGAACACCCCGACCACCAGCGGCACGCGCTCGAGGCTGGCCACCCCGACCGCGGAGGCATTGGGGCGCGCGGGGTTGCACAGGGGCCCGAGGATGTTGAAGAGCGTCGAGATCCCGAGCTCGCGGCGCGTCGGCCCGGCGTGCCGGAAGCCGGGGTGGAAGAGCGCCGCGAAGGCGAACGTGATGCCCGCCTCGTCAAGAACCTCGGCGACCCGTGGCGGCTCGATGTCGAGATTGAGCCCGAGAGCCGACAGCACATCCGAGGCTCCGGATGCCGAACTCGCGCCGCGGTTGCCGTGCTTGACCACCGGCACGCCCGTGGCCGCGACGATCACCGACGCGATCGAGGAGATGTTCAGCACCGCGCCGAACGGGTCGCCTCCGGTTCCGACGATGTCGAGCACATCGGGGGTGACGTTCAGGGGCAGCGCGTTGGCGAGCACGGCGTCCCGGAAGCCGACGATCTCATCCACGGTCTCGCCCTTGATGCGCAGCGCGACGAGCAGGCCCGCCAGTTGGGCCGGGGTCGCCTCCCCCGCCATGACGCGCTGCATCGCCCATTCCGCGTCGCTGATGGAGAGGTCGCGCCCTTCGACGAGAGTGGACAGCAGATTCGGCCAGGTGCGCTCGTCGGGCATGACGTTCATCCTAGCCAGCAGGGGTTGATTGGCCCGGGCCAATGACGGCCGGGGGCTCCCGCATCGGCCATAATGGAACGGTGACCACAGCTTCGCTCTCAGGCTCCCTCGGAGCTCCCTCAATCCAGCGCCCCAACGTGGTGGCGGTCGGC
>CALRZA010000258.1:0-3854 GCA_943372535.1 Auritidibacter sp. Marseille-P8566 | reverse complement strand
CCGACGCCGCTACTGCTGCGGCAGCACCACGACCGTGCCGCGCTTGCGCTTCGAGTCGACGCGGGCGTGGGCCTGGGCCACATCGCCGAGCGGGTACTCCGAATCGATGAGGCCGGTGATCACGCCGTCGGCGGCGAGACGGGCCAGCTCCGCGAAGTCGGGCCTCTTGGCGTCATCCTTGCGCAGGCCGGTGAAGGCGATGCCGGCACGCTTCGTGAACAGCGACTGGAGCACCACCACCCCGGGCACGGTGGTGAGGTAGATGCCGGTGGGTGTGAGAACCCGCTTGGCGCGCGAGAACCGGCTGAGGCCGACAGCGTCGAACACGACGTCCCAGCGCTGCTCCGACGCTGTGAAGTCGTCGACCGTGTAGTCGATGACCTCGTGGGCCCCGAGCTCGCGCACGAGGTCGAGGTTGGCGGTGCTCGTCACGGCCGTGACATGGGCGCCGAAGTGGCGGCCGAGCTGAACCGCGGCTGCTCCGACCGAGCCGCTCGCCCCGTTGACGAGCAGCCGATGCCCGGGCTGCAGTCGGGCCGAGTCGCGAAGGAACGGCAGGGCGGTCATCGCGCCATCGGCGAGCGCGACGGCCGTCGCCGGCGACACCGTGTCGGGCAGCGCCACGACCGCTCCGGCCTCCCGCACGACGAGGAACTCGACGTTCGCGCCCATCGCGGCGCCGGTGTCGCCGTAGACCCGGGAACCCACGCTGAACTGCGACACCTCCGCGCCGACGGCCACGACCTCGCCCGCGAACGCGCCGCCGAGAATCGGTTGCCGGGGCCGCGCCAGGCCGAAGAACAGACGGATGTAGCGGGGCTCCCCCAGTCGGAATGCGGCATCGGCGGCCCCGACGGTGGAGGCATCCACTCGCACCAGGATCTCGCCCGGGCCGGGACGGGTCGGGGTCGCTCCTCGATGCGCACGACCTCGGGGGCTCCATAGGCCACCGCGACCGCGGCTCTCATGACTCCTCCGGGTACTGGAAGACCTCGTCGAGGGCGACGCCGAAGGCCCGCGCGATCTGAAAGGCGAGCTCGAGGGTGGGCGAGTACTTGCCCTGCTCGATCGCGTTGACGGTCTGGCGGGTCACGCCGATGCGGTCCGCCAGCTCGGCCTGCGTCATCTCGCCGGTGCGAAACCGCAGGGCGCGGATGTCGTTGGTCACCCGGGTCGGCTTGACCATCAGAACCCCCGCCGGTACAGCACGATCTTCGCGACGGACGCGGCGATGGCGCTGAGCACGAAGCCCAGGTAGATCGCGTTGGCGATCCAGAAGTACTCGGCCTGCACGAGCGCGAGCACCATGCCGCCGAGGGCGCCGGCGACCAGCCCGCCCATGCCGATCAGCTCACCGCGGCGGGTGATCTCCTTGTCGCGGCTGTCGGCACGCTGCTTGTCGCTCGGCGAGAAGATCTCGACGATGATGCGCAGCACGATCGCGGAGACGATCGAGGCCCCGATCGACCAGAGCAGCGGGCCTGCGTAGTCGATCTCGGTGAGCGGGGTGCTGCCGATCTGGCTGAGCACGATGCCGGCATAGGTGCCGTAGGTGCCGAGCACGACGACCAGGTAGACCCAGACGCCCTTCTCTTCGTAGTTCATGGTGGTTCTCCTCATGTCTGAAATGTTTGACATGACGAGAGTATGACTTCATTGACACCGTGTCAATGATTCTTTACATGATGACTACTTGAGCTGGCTGAAGGACTCCGCCTTGTCGGTCGCCCCGGCCACGAGCAGGGTGTCGTCGGCCTCGATCACGGTCTCGGCCGTCGTGTAGCCCCACTTGCCGCCGGGCTTCTTCACCGCGACGACGGTGACCTTCTGCTTGGTGCGGATGCCGGACTCCGCGAGCGTCTTGCCGATCACGACCTGCGGCGGGGCCATCTTCACCAGCGAGAAGTTGTCGCCGATCTCGAGGAAGTCCTGCATCGACCCGCGCACGAGGTGGGCGACGCGCTTGCCCATGTCGCTCTCGGGGTAGATCACGTGCTGAACGCCGAGCTGCTCGAGGATCGTGCCGTGCGCCTGGCTCACGGCCTTGGCCCACAGGTGCTTGATGCCGAACCGCAGCAACAGCGAGGTCGTGAGGATGCTCGCCTGCACATCGCTACCGATCGCCACGACGACGCGGTCGAACTCGGGCACCGAGAGCTGGCGCAGCACCTCCTCCTTCGTCGTGTCGGCCATGACGACGTGGGTGAGCTTGCCGTTGAGGTCCTGAACGATGTCCTCGCTGGTGTCGATGCCGAGCACCTCGGTGCCGTTCGCCATGAGCTCGAGGGCGAGGGAGCTGCCGAAGCGGCCGAGACCGATGACCGCGACCGAGTCGGCCTGGGCGACCTTGTCGGTATCCGATCCGAAGATGCGCAAGTTAACCAATGATCGGCCTTTCCTTGGGGAGCTGGTAGAGCACCTGCCGCTCGCGCAGGGCGAGGGCGGCGGCGAAGGTCACGGGGCCGAGGCGGCCCACGAACATGAGGAGGCAGAGGATGAGTTGGGCCGCGATCGGCAGGTCCGCCGTGATCCCGGTCGACAGGCCCACGGTGCCGAAGGCGGACACGACCTCGAAGAGCACCGGCGAGAGCGGCAGTCCCGTCATCGTGAGGATCGCGACAGTGCTCGCCGTGACGACGCCGGTCGCGAGGATCACGACCGAGATCGCCTGGCGGTGCACCGCCCGCGAGAGCCGCTTGCCGAAGACGTTCACGACGCCCTCTCCGCGCACCTCGGCGAGGAGGATGAAGAACAGCACGGCGAAGGTCGTCACCTTGATGCCACCGGCGGTGCCGGCCGGGCCACCGCCGATGAACATGAGCGCGGTCATCCCGAACTGGGTCGCGTCGGTCGTCGCGCCGATGTCGATCGAGTTGAAGCCGGCGGTGCGGGTCTGCACCGACTGGAAGAAACTCGCGAGCAGCTTCTGCGGCCAGTCGAGCGGGCCGAGGGTGCCGGGGTTGTTCCACTCGATCGCGGCGATGTAGACCGTGCCGAACACGAGCAGGGTGATGGTCGCGGCGATGACGATGCGGGTGTTCATCGACCAGCGCAGGCGACGGAATCCGTACTTGCGGATCTGCATGATGACGGGGAACCCGAGACCACCGAGGATCACCGCGCACGCCATCGTGATCGAGACGACGGGGTCGCCGACGTAGCTGATCATGTTGTCGCTGAAGATCGAGAAGCCGGCGTTGTTGAACGACGACACCGCGTGGAACACCGCGATCCAGGCGGCCTCGCCGACCGGCCTGCCGTAGTGCAGCCAGAACCAGAGGAAGAGGATGACCGCGACGATGCCCTCGATCACGAGCGAGATCTTGAGCACGCCGAGTACGAGCGACTTGACGTCTTCGATGCCAAGCGACTTCGACTCGGCCGCGGTGTTGAGACGGGAGGCGAGCGAGAGGCGGCGCACGACGACGACGCCGACGAGCGACGCGAAGGTCATGACCCCGAAGCCGCCGATCTGGATGAGCAGCAGGATGACGACCTGACCGAAGCCGGTCCAGTGCGTGGCCGTATCCACGATGACGTGCCCGGTCACGCACAGCGCGGAGACGGCGGTGAACAGTGCCTCGATCGGCGTCGCACCCCCGGGGCCCACCTTGGCGATCGGGAGCATCAGAAGACCGGTGCCGATGAGGATGCCGAGGGCGAAGCCCCCCACGGTCCATTGCGCCGGGTGCGGTCGACGCCAGCCGCGCGTGCGCGGAGCGGTCGGGGTCGTGCGAGGCACGGGGTTACATTACGCCTTTCGACACGGGTTGGTCATCGCTCCCGGCGCCAGAGGCGTCTTTCCTAACGCTTTCCTTACGGGGTGAACGGCTCCAACACGAACACCGGAATCG
>CALRZA010000257.1:0-3877 GCA_943372535.1 Auritidibacter sp. Marseille-P8566 | reverse complement strand
TGGTCGGCGCTGGTCACGGCATCCACGCTAGCCGTGGTCGCGCGATCCGGGCGATCTGTGCGAGAATTGTCGTTCGTGCCCGTTACCGGATCTGCCACAGGGGAGCCGGACATCCACGAGGCACACACTTCCTCTTCTTTGAATCACTGAACAGCGCGCAGCGACCTGTGGCGGGCGCAGAGAGCGAACCATCATGCATATCCTCGACAGCGTTGATGCCGCGTCACTTCGCGACAACATCCCCGACTTTCGTGCCGGCGACAACGTCAAGGTTCACGTCAACATCATCGAAGGCACGCGCTCGCGCATCCAGGTCTTCCAGGGTGTCGTCATCGGCCGCTCGGGTGAGGGTGTTCGCGAGACCTTCTGCGTGCGCAAGGTCAGCTTCCAGGTGGGCGTCGAGCGCACCTTCCCGGTGCACTCCCCGGTGATCGACCACATCGAGGTCGTCACCCGCGGTGACGTGCGCCGCGCCAAGCTCTACTACCTCCGTGGTCTTCGCGGCAAGAAGGCGAAGATCAAGGAGAAGCGCGACTTCTAAGTCGCCTTCGACGACTCGAATCGGGCCGGCCACCTCAGGGTGTGCCGGCCCGTTCTCGTTCCGGGCGTTTCCAAGGTTTTCTGGGCCCCGGAGCCGCATACACTGGCACTCGAACACAGGGGAGCATGTGACACACACCGAGGAGCCGCCCGCGCAGCTTCGCCCGCGCCAGCGACAGGCGCGCCGCAATCGCGGCTGGAAGATCTTCCTGCGCGACCTCATCATCATCTTCGTCGCGGCGCTGTTGATCTCGTTCCTCATCAAGACCTATCTCGTGCGCTCGTTCTACATCCCGTCGTCGTCGATGGAGCACACGCTCGAGATCAACGACCGCATCATCGTCAACCAGCTCACCCCCGGCCTGGTCGCCCTTGAGCACGGCGACGTCGTCGTCTTCAAGGACCCGGGCGGCTGGCTCACTCCGACCGTCTCGCAGCCGGTCAACTGGTTGGTGGGGGCCGTGGATGCCGTGCTCGCGTTCGTCGGACTCACCGCGCCCGACAGCAACGACCACCTCATCAAGCGCATCATCGGTCTGCCCGGAGACACGGTCGTGTGCTGCAACGACTTCGGCCAGCTCACGGTGAACGGGGTGCCTCTTGAGGAGCCCTACATCAACCTCCCCCCGGATGCCACGAAGGCCACCCGCGACGACTTCGAGGTGACCGTGCCCGAGGGGTCGCTCTGGGTCATGGGCGACAACCGCTACAACTCGGCCGACTCGGTCTACCACCGCGACGACCCGTCGGGCGGCTTCGTGCCGATCGACAACGTCGTGGGCCGCGCCCTGCTCATCAGCTGGCCGATCGATCGCTGGACCTGGCTCGACAACTATCCCGTCACCTTCCACGACGTCGACATCGCGCGCTGATGGCCGTCGCCGACCCGACTCTCGAGGTGGAGACCCTGCTGCACGAGCAGGGGGTGCCCTTCGTGATCGGGTGCGATGAGGTCGGACGCGGCGCGATCGCAGGCCCGGTGGCCGTGGGACTCTCGGTCGTGGATGCCGGCGTGGGCGGGCATCCCCTTGGCCTGCGCGATTCGAAGCTGCTGAGCGAGAAGCGGCGCGAGGAGCTGTCGCCGCTCGCGGCATCCTGGGTGCGCCACTCGACCGTCGGACTCGCGTCTCCCGAGGAGGTCGACGAGATCGGCATCATCGCGGCCCTGGGCCTCGCGGGTCGGCGCGCCCTTACCGCGCTTCACGAGGCGGGGGTGCCGATTCTGCGCAGCGTCGTGCTGCTCGACGGGTCGCACGACTGGCTCACGCCGGCGCTCGCGTCGCCGCCGCGCGTCGAGACCCGCGTCAAGGCCGATCGCGATTGCGCGTCGGTCGCGGCGGCATCCGTGATCGCCAAGGTGCATCGCGATCGCATCATGCGCGAACTGGATGCCGTGCACCCGGGTTACGGCTGGGCCGGCAACAAGGGCTACGGCTCGGCCGACCATTTCGCCGCCATCGCCGCGCTCGGAGCCAGCGACCACCACCGTCGCACCTGGCTGCACGCTGGTTGATCGCTGGTTGAGTAGCCGCCTCCGGCGGCGTATCGAAACCCTCCGCGCCCGAACGAACTAGACTCAACCGCAGTATGGATGAGGACGAGTTCGAAGACTACGACCGCGAGGTCGAGCTGGCGCTGTACAAGGAGTACCGCGATGTGGTGGGGCAGTTTCGCTATGTCGTCGAGACCGAGCGTCGCTTCTATCTGGCCAACGACGTCACGCTCGTGCGCCAGGACACCGAGCACGACTTCTACTTCGAACTGACGATGAACGACGTCTGGGTGTGGGATGTCTACCGCTCCGACCGCTTCGTCAAGAGCGTGCGCGTGTTGACCTTCAAAGACGTCAACGTGGAGGAGCTCAGCGCGAAAGAGCTCGAGCTGCCCAAGGAACTCGCGCTCGACGAGTGATCCTCTAAGTCCCGGCGTTCAGCCGCAGGATCTCGGCATTCTCGCCAGCAGTGAGATTCGACAATGCCAGCACCTCCTGCAGGATCGCAGACTTGCCGGCGAGGTAGCGCTCCATGTCGATATCCGGAATCGAGGCGAGCTGACGCTTGACCTCCGCGTACCGGTCTCGCAGGTCGGGCCGCTCGCGCAGCACCCGGCGCACGGCGAGGTGGTTGCGCACGGGCAGGGTACCGTCGACGCACACGTAGACGTGCCGAACCGGTGTCGAATCGGGTGAGGTCAACGCCTCACGGCCGGTGACGCCTAGGTCGCCGCGGTGCTGGTAGCCGATCGTCGCGAGGGCCGCGATCGCCACCGGCACGTACTCGGCCGTCACGATCACGTCGATGTCGAGGATCGGCTTGGCCGCCAGCCCCGGCACCGCCGTCGACCCCACGTGCTCGATCGAGACGACCGGAACTTCGACAAGCGCGTCCCGCAAGGTCGCGGCTACCGCCTCGAACGCGATCGGCCAGTTGGGTGAGTACTCCACCACCTCGATCGCCATGCCAGCATCCTCACACGTCTGCCCTAGCGCAGCACCCCCGCGGCTGCCTCGGCGATCGCCGCCGCGGTGCGGTCGAGCGCGGCGGTGCTCAGCGCCCACTGCTGCCAGTGCAGCGCGACGTCGAGATATTGGCCCGGGTCGAGGTCGATGAGGTCGCCGCGCTCTAGCAGGGGAGCCGATTGCAGGTCCGGCACCGTGGCCCACCCGAAGCCCTGAGTGACGGCGGCGACGAAGTCGGTCGAGCTCGGCACGAAGTGCGACGGCTGGTCGAGGGTCGCGCCGAAGCGGTCGCGGGCGTAGCGGTGCTGCAGGTCGTCCTTGAGGTCGAAGACCACGACCGGGGCGCGGGCGAGATTGCGGGCATCCACCCCCGATTCGAACCAGCGGGCGGCGAAGGCGGGCGAGGCGACCAAGCGATAGCGCATCGTGCCGAGCGCCCGAACCGTGCAGCCCTGCACCGGGGTCGCATCCGTGGTGATCGCCGCCATGACCGTGCCGTCGCGCAGCAGGGCGGTGGAGTGGTCCTGATCCTCGCGATGGAAGGTGAATCGCGTGGATGCCGCGAGCGGCGCGAGCGCGGGCAGCACCCAGGTGGCCAGCGAGTCACCGTTCACGGCGATCGGCACGCTCACCGGATCGTCGCCTCCGGCCTCGGCGCGGGCATCCGCTGTCAGGGCATCGATCTTGCGAGCGAGCGCCAGATAGGTGGCGCCCGCCTCGGTGGCGCGCACGGGCTTGGACCGGGTGAGCAGGATGGCGCCGACGGCGTTCTCCAGTGCCCGGATGCGCTGGCTGATCGCGGAGGGGGTCACGTGCAGGCGGCGGGCTGCCGACTCGAACGTGCCCTCGTCGGCCGCCGCCGCGAGCGCCTGCAGTTGA
>CALRZA010000256.1:0-3878 GCA_943372535.1 Auritidibacter sp. Marseille-P8566 | reverse complement strand
TCGCCCGCGCCGGTCAGCACGCCCGCGAACGGCGGATGCTTCCAGCCCTCGTCGGTCGCGGCGACCACGTCGTAGTGCGCCATGAGCACCGTCGGGTCGGCAGGGGAGCGCCCGGCCCAGCGGTAGACGAGCGAGTACTCGGCGACGCGCTCCAGCTCGAGTCGGGCGTGCACGAGCGGGTACTGCGCTCGCATGGTGGCGATGAAGGTCTCGAAGGCGCTCGTGTCGACAGCCTCGACCTCGAGCCGCGAGATCGTGGGGATGCGAACCAGTTCGATGAAGCGGGAGAGCGCGCGGTCATCCGACATGCTCCGAGCCTATTCCGGTCCCACCGCGGATCGAGCTTGTCGAGATCTCCCGCTCCGCTCCCGCAGATCGAGCTTGTCGAGATCTCCCGATCCCGCCAGTCAGTCTGACCGCAGCCGGCCGATACCATCGGGAGTTGTGGATGAATCACGATCGGTATGTGCAGTGGCTCTAGGGTCCTGTTTCCCACGGAGCTCAGGGGCTGGGCGATGAGGCCCGTTGCGGTGTCGTTGTCGCGGGCGCTCACGGGAGCGATCCTCGCCGCCCTCGTGCTGAGAACCGCGGTCGAAATCCGCCGAATCACCGAGGAGGTGCCGATCGATTCTGGCGCCTATCTGCTGATCGGCCTCGAGTCGGTTGTCGCGTTCTTCGCGATCTTCGCCGTTTCGGTCTGGCTCTACTCTCGACCCGCCTATCGACTCCTGGGTTCCGTCGAGGCCGAGCCCGACGAACTGCTCCTCCTGGCAGGCCCCCTCCCGGCAACCAGACCGGCGCTCGCGCAACTCGCCGGGTCCGTCGAATCGATCCACCCCAACGCGTTTTTCGTCCTGGGGGTCTCGACTCGCGGGGTCAGTCTGTGGGTCGGAACTGAGACGTCCCGACCCGCAGTGCACGTGCCGTCGGAGGCCATCCGCAACATCGCCCTCGGGCGGGTGGTTGACAACTGGGTCGAGATCGGTTTTCTGGAGATTTACGTGCTCGACGGCGAGGGGCGACCTGTCACGCTCCCGTGCGTCATCCACACCGAACGGCTCGGAGCCTTCTGGTCACTCACGAGACGCGAGCTCGCCGGTTTGGAGTTGGCGCTCGCGGAGTTCTGGCCTCATAGAGATGAAGCGGATACCCCACCGCGCTAACGTGAGCATCATGAGACGCCTCCTCTCCGCGCTCGCGGGGCTCGCCCTCGTGCTCACCCCCGTGCTCGTCGCGGTGCCAGTGCAGGCCGCATCCACGCCTGGAATCGTCACGGCCGGGGTCGACGACTTCGAGTTCGAGAGCTTCAGCGCCGACTACTACCTCGACGTCGACGCCGAGGGGCGTTCGACCCTCACGACGGTCGAGACGTTCGTCGCGGTGTTCCCCGACTTCGACCAGAACCGCGGCATGCGCCGGGCGATCCCTGGCGACTACCTTGGCGCGCCGACCGACGTGCAGGTCGTGAGCGTGACGGATGAGAACGGCACCCCGCGCCCGATGGAGGTCGAGACCGATGACGAGGGCTTCATCCTCGTGACGAGTCGCGCCGACGACTTCGTGCAGGGCCGGCAGACCTACGTCTTCACTTACACGCAGCGCAATGTCACGCGCACCTTCGCCGACACGAGCTCCGACGAGTTCTACTGGGACACCAACGGCACCGGCTGGTTCCAGTACTTCGGCGAGGTCAGCGCGCGCGTGCACGTGCCGACCGCGCTCGCCGGCCAGCTCACGGGGCTTTCCGCGTGCTACTACGGCTACGAGGGATCATCGACCACCTGTGAACTGACGCGCGCCGACGAGGATGCCGGAGTCGTGTTCTCCACGACCGTCGCCGCGATCTCGCCGTTCCAGAACGTCACCGTCGCGATCGGCTTCGAGCCCGGCACCTTCGTGCCGCGGGATGACTCCTTCTTCGGGTCGTTCTGGGGCTGGTTGCAGGCGCTGAGCGTGCTCCTGGCCCTCGGCGCAGCCCTCTGGGCGATCGTGCTAAGAGCGACCGCGCTCGCCGACGGACGCGGCCGGCCCACAATCATCGCCGAGTACACCCCGCCGAAGGATCTCGACCTCGTCACGGCGGCCATCATCCTCGGCAAGTCGCGCAAGGCTGCGGCCGCGCAGTTCGTCGACCTCGCCGTCACCCGGCGGATGCGCATCGTCGAGACCCCGAACACGGGCTGGTTCGCCCGCGGCTCGAGCTACCTTCTCGAGCTCATCGACGCGGCTGGACTCGAAGGCCCGCCGCTCGGCCTCGCGCGCGCCCTATTCGGCTACCAGCTCGCGCCCGGCACCGGCTACCTCATGTCGACACGCGACCCGGCCCTGAGCGCTCAGGTGCAGGCCGTGCTCGCCTCGGCGACCAAGGCGGTCACCCGCGACGGCTACCGCAAGCGCGGGTCGGCCATCCACGGCATCCTGCCGACACTCCTCGTGCTCGTGGGCGCGGGAGGTGCGTTCGCCGCCGGGGTGATCATGCTCGACAACGCCGTCGGCGGCTTCCTGCCCCTGCTGCTGTGGGCGCCCGGGCTGCTGTTCGTGTTCCTCGTCTTCGCGCTCGTGGCCCGCAGGCCGCTGAGCGACCTCGGGGCCGAGCGGCGCGACCATCTCAAGGGTCTCGAGCTCTACATCCGCCTCGCCGAAGCCGACCGCCTGCGCATGCTGCAGTCGCCGACCACGGCCGAGCGCGAACCGGTCGATGCGAGCGACCCGCGCGTCGTCGTCAACATCTACGAGAAGCTGCTGCCCTATGCCGTGCTCTTCGGCCTCGAGAAGCAGTGGGCGGCCGAGCTGGGCAAGTACTACGTCGACAGCAACCCCGACTGGTACGCGGGCTCCACGGCCTTCAACGCGGGCGTCTTCTCGTCGAGCATCGGCGCGCTCACGACCTCGGTCGCGACCTCCTACTCCGGCAGCTCGTCGAGCTCGTCGAGCGGCGGTTCGGGCGGCGGCGGGTCGTCAGGCGGCGGAGGCGGCGGCGGAGGCGGCGGGGGCGTCTAGCGGTCGAGCCGACGGAGTCGTTCAGAGCGCCGTCGTCATGATGAGGAAGCCGATGATCTGCGCGGCCGAGCCCAGGATCGCGCCCCACAGCGGCGTCCTCCAGCTGCGGTGGCCCCGCGCGAGCTTCACGAGGAACGACAGCGTCGTGATGCCGCCGAACAGGATCGTGCCGCCGACGGCGATGATGAATCCGACCTCGAGCGACTCGCTGCTGCCGCTGCGCTCCACGATCGCGGTGCCGACGCGGTAGAGCTCGCTGATGCCGAGCAGCAGGATCGTGACAGATGCCGCGAACACGATCAGCCCGATCAGCGCGTCGAGCGTGCGGTCGGGCCCGTCGATGCGGCGCGGATCGGCCGGGCGACCGAGGGTCGTCGCGTTGAGGGTCGGGGTCGTCGGCAGCGTCGGCATCGTGAGCCGCGAGGGCAGCGTGGGCATCGTCATCCGCGGTCCACCGCCCCGGCCGCCCAGTCGACGACGATCGCGCCGGGCTGGTCGCCGAGCTTGGCGTGCAGCTTCGAGCCCGGGTAGAGCAGCGGCAGCGCGGTCGCGGGCACGGCATTGCCGACCTGCACCTGATACGGCGTCGGCACTCCGTCGGCGACGGTCAGCGTGAGCGCATGCACGGGATCGCCCGCGTGGTTGATGATGCCGAGGGGCTGGCTGCCGACCACGACCACCGTCACCGGCGCTCCGGTCGCGAGCACGTGGGCCGCGCTGCCCGGCCCGGTCGCCTCGGCCACCTGCACCTGCGGGGCCTGCGAGTTGAAGTCGATCGCAACCTTCGAGTGGTCGTTGGGGTCGACGCGCACGGCGAGCACGACGCCGGGCTGCTTCAGCGCGGGGATGTTGATCTCCGGCACCCGCTGAGTCGTCGT
>CALRZA010000255.1:0-3892 GCA_943372535.1 Auritidibacter sp. Marseille-P8566 | reverse complement strand
AGCACGACGAGATCGGGCGCCGTCTCGGAGAGCGCCTCGAGCAGGTCGTCGGCGTTGCCATACGACCCGACGACCTGCACTCCCGCTTCGACGAGCACGCGCACGAGTCCTTCGCGCAACAGCACCGAGTCGTCAGCGACCATCACGCGAAGCTCCGACATGCCCTCCAGACTAGGGCTCGCGCCGCCCCGCCCGATCGGGTGCCGCCCGGTCAGGCTCGGGATGCCGCGGCGGGAGCCACCGGCAGGTGCGCGGTCAGCACGGTCGGCCCGCCGCTCGGACTGGCCAGCTCGAACGAGCCGCCGAGGCCTCGCAGGCGCTCCTCGAGACCGGCGAGTCCGTGTCCCGCGATCGTGAAGGCGCCTCCGCGCCCGTCATCGCTCACGGTGAGGTCAAGCCAGGTGCCGGTTTCGTCGACGCGCTCCCAGACCCGCACGACGATCTCGGTCGCTCCGGAGTGCTTGGCCGCGTTAACCATGGCCTCGCTCGCGATGAAGTAGGCGTTGCGCTCGATCTCCTGCGGGTAGCTCACGCCGTCGGGCAAGGCGCTGACGATGCGGGCCGGCACCGTCGATCGCACCGCCGCCGACTCGAGTGCGGCGACGAGCCCGCGGTCGAGCAGGATCGGCGGGGCGAAGCCACGCGAAAGAGCGCGAAGCTCCTCGAGCGCGTCCTTGGACTGCTGCATCGCCTCCGAGATGAGGCCGCGGGCCTTCTCCGGATCGGTGTCGAGCTGACGCTCGGCCGCCGCGAGATCCATCTGCAGGCGCACGAGCCGCTGCTGCGGGCCGTCATGGATGTCGCGCTCGAGTCGACGCAGCGAGGTGCCCTCGGCCGAGATCGCCGCGCCGCGCGAGGCGCTGAGGTCGGCGACCTCACGACGCAGGGCATCCGACTTGAAGGCGGCGAGAACGCCCCGCGCGATGAGCCAGTGCAGTCGCGTGAGACCGCGGGTGATCAGCGGCAGCGTCAGGGTGAAGAGCACGCCGAGGGCCAGAAGGATCAGGGTGTCGATTGTGCGCGGGTTGTCGATGGCCAGGCCCAGCTGGTCGGCGATCCACTGCGAGATGAAGAAGTCGCCAGCGTCGGGAGGGATGATCGCGTCCCAGAACCACGCAGTGAGCCCGCCGAGTGAGATCGAGAGCCAGACGACCGTGATCGTCCACGAGATCGTGGAGATGAGGAAATCGAGCAGCATCGTGTGCAGCAGGTAGAGCCAGTAGTGGCCGTTTCCGAGCACCGCGCGCAGCCACCCGAGGAAGCCCGTGCGAGCGCGCGAGTCGAGCCACTCCGGGCGAGGGATGCTGCGCCGCGTCGTCCATTCGAGCAGCACGACCTGCGCGGTGCCGAAGCCTCGAGCCACGTAGAGCGCCGCGATGATCAGCACGACGCCGATGAAGAAGGTGAAGATCGTGCCGATGCCGCCGGAGAACAGTCCGATCGTGATGCCGAAGCCGGCGAGCGCGAGCGGGAACGAGACGAGCAGGTAGAGCAGCTCGCGCGGCATGCTGCGCCAGAGGGCTCCGTAGCCGCCCGGAGTGCCGCTCGTGCTCTCGCTGACGGAGGTGCTGGGCTCCTCGCTGGTCGCGCTGCTGGGCTCGGTCGCGCCGTCGGCGGGAACCGCGGATGCCGTGTCGGGCTGGGTGGTCATGATCGCTCCTTCGATGATTGTCCCAGCCTCGCGGGCGGTGACTCCACGAGCCATGCGGCCACCACACCAATCGGCGGTGGGGCTAACCCCCGGGAGCGACCTCGGTGGTCTGCCCCGCGTCGAGCCATCGCACGCGCTCGTCGAGGCTGGCGCCCGCGAGGGCGGCACGCAGCGGCTCCTCCGGTTGGAAGTGCGTCCACCCGACCCGGTGCACCGGAACGATGACCCGCGGATCGATCGCGCGGCAGGCCTCGACGAACGCCTCGGGCGTGAGGGTGAAGATCGCCGACCCGATGATCGGGGCGGACGGAAACCGCACGCCACCGGCGTTGACGATCGCGACCTCGGTGCCGCGCAGAGCCGCCAGTGCGGTCGCCACCGCCGGCGTGAGCACGGTGTCACCCGAGATCCAGACGCTCGGCTCGCCCGGGGCCGCGAGGTGGAAGCCGGTCACCTGCGCGGACTGCGGCACGAACCGTGGTCCGTGCTGAGCGAGGAAGGCCGTGATCGTCACGGCGCCCAGCGTCGTGCTCGCGCCGGCGCGCAGGCCGGTCACGGCGGTGCGGTGGCGGCGCAGGCGACGCTCCCCGGCGGGGGTCGTGATGACGGCATCCACCGCGTCGGAGAGCAGGAAGGCGCGACCGGCGACATCGAGGTTGTCGCGATGGTGGTCGTGACTGAGCAGCACCGCGTCGATGTGCCCCAGCTCGGCGGGGCTCAGGGGCGGCGCCTCGGTCTTGGTCGACGAGAACCAGCGCTCGGGGATTCCGGCGGGGCCCATGGAGTAGGTGACGCCCCGCGGGTCGAGCACGGGGTCGGTGAGCAGGCGTAGGCCGCCGTACTCGAGCAGCACGCTCGCGGTGCCGAGGAAGGTGAGCTTCACGCGGCGAGTCTAGAGCGCTGAGTGCGTGACGGTGCCGGCGAGCACCGTGAGCGCAACCGGCATGGTCCGCAGACCGTCGCCTCCGGCTGCCAGCGGATCGCGATCGACGAGCACGAGGTCGGCGGGCTGGCCCACCGCGATCATCGACTCGACGCTGGCCGCGAGCGCCTCGGCCGGGGTGATGCGCTGCTCAGGATGCCACGGCGCACGTCCGTCACGCGTGCGGGTGACGGCGGCCGCCATCGCGATCCACGGGTCGAGGGGCGCGACCGGGGCGTCGGAGCCGAGCAGCAACCGTGCTCCGGCGTCGAGCAGGGAGCGCAACGGGAAGGCCCGGCCTGTGCGCCCCGCCCAGTAGTGGTCGGCGACATCGCGGTCGTCGAGCAGGTGCTCGGGCTGCACGCTCGCCGCAACCCCGAGCACGGCGAACCGCGCGAGGTCGGCGTCGGTGAGCAACTGCGCGTGCTCGATGCGGCCGCCGACACCGAGCCGCGCGAACACGTCGAGGGCGAGGGTGTTCGCGTCGTCGCCGATCGCGTGCACCGCGGGCACGAGCCCCGCGCCGGTGGCCCGGGTGAGCCAGGTCTCGAGCTCGTCGGTCGGCACCGTGAGCAGGCCGCGGTCGCCGGTGCCCGGGTAGGGATCATGACAGAACGCGGTGCGCGTGTTGAGCGAGCCATCGGTGATGATCTTGAACGGACCGACCTCGACGAGATCGGCGAGCGCGTCTCCCGTGCGCAGCCCGGCCTCGATCGCGCGGTCGAGAAGGTGCGGGTAGATGCCAGTGCGCACGCGCAGGGCGGCGAGGCCGGCCTCCCGGCGACGGAGCCAGTGATCGACGCCCCAGCTCATCTCAAGGTCGACGATGCCGACGACGCCGCGAGCCGCCGCGGCGTGGGCGGCCTCCGCGACCCACGCATCGAGCACGGCCTCGGGCACGTCGTCGAGGGCCCGCACGACCGCGAAGCATTCCTCCTCGCGCACGAGCGATGTCGTCGCCCCGAAGCGCTGCATCGCCCGCGAGTTGAGCCAGCAGCTGTGCAGATCGCCACTGATGAGCACGACGGGCAGGTCGGGGAGCACGGCGTCGAGAACGTCAGCCGTGGGGGCGCCGGGCCACAGACCGTCGCGGAACCCGCCGCCGACGAGCACGAGCCCGGCCAGCGGACGCGGTGCTGCCGCCATGATCGCCGCCGCTTCGGCTGCGGAGCCCGCCGCGGCGAGATCGACCCGTTGGCGACTCTGGGCCCATTGGGAGAAGTGCACGTGCTGGTCCCAGAGACCCGGCACGAGCCACCGACCCTCGGCGTCGAGGTCGGCGCCGCCGAGGACTCCCAGCTCGGTGATGACGCCGTTCT
>CALRZA010000254.1:0-3895 GCA_943372535.1 Auritidibacter sp. Marseille-P8566 | reverse complement strand
CCTAGCCTCTCGCGCTTCTGCGCTGGGCTATGCACTGCCTGGAAGTGATCCGCACACCCGAAGGCGGCGAAGTGTTGAACTAGACGATCTTGCCACACCCCGGCATTTGCTGCAACCCGGGCGTGTCGCGCTCACGGGGTCGCCGACCGCGGCGCGATCTCCGGCGTGCGCGCGGGGCGCCCCGCGGCTCGGATCGGCTGCTCGACGAACCGGGTCGTCAGCCATGCGAGCACGACCGAGAGCCCGATCAGGGCGGCGACGAGCCACCACTCGCTGGGTTGCCCGGTGATGAACGGTGTGAAGGCGATCACGGGCCAGTGCCACAGGTAGAGCGCGTAGGAGATGCCGCCCACCCACGCCACCGCGGGCAGACGAGCCAGGACCGTGGGACTCCCCCGCACGGCGGGATCGCCGGCCCAGATCACCGCCGCGGTCGCCAGCACCGGCACGGCCACGATCGCGCCGGGGAAGGACGCGGGATCCATCGGCGTCACGAGCACGACAGCGATGGCCCCCAAGCCGACCCACGAGAGCACGGCCCGCAGGCCGGGCGCCAGCGCCGTGGACGCCGGCATCGCTGCGAGGATCGCCCCCACCCCGAACTCCCACGCGCGGGCGAGGGTGGAGAAGTAGGCCAGCGAGCTGTCGAGGGCGGTGAGATGAAGGTTCCAGAGGAACGACGCCGCCGTGATCGCCACGATCGCCGCGATGACCACGCGCACCCCACCGTCGCGCCAGCGCCCGAGGGCGAGCAGCGCAGCGAGCAGGGCGGGCCAGACCAGGTAGAACTGCTCCTCGACCGAGAGCGACCAGTAGTGGCGCAACGGGGAGTCGGCGAGCGGCTCGGCTCCCGCCAGGCCCGCGAGGTTGAGGTTCCAGTTCTGCACCGAGAGCGCGCTCGCGCCGATCTCCCGCACCAGTTGCAGCCGGAACTCCTCCGGCATCACCAGGGCCGTCAGCACGCCGCAGGCGGCAAGCACGAGCAGCGCCGACGGCAGCAGGCGCCGCGCTCGACGCACGGCGAACGCCCCGAGCCGGATGCGGCCGGTCGCCGCGTGCTCCCGCAGCAGCATCCCGGTGATCAGATAACCGGAGACGACGAAGAAGATGTCGACCCCGACCTGACCTCCCGGCAGCACGCCGGGCCAGGCGTGGTAGGTGACGACAGCCGCGATCGCCAGAGCGCGCAGCGCCTGGATCTCTGGACGCCACGACGCGCGAGTCACAGTGCCGGAGGCGGTCATCCGTTCCACGCTACGTTCCGTGAAACAGGGTCACCCCCCGAATGGGGGTTACTCGGAGGAGGCGTCCGGGCGATTCACAGGTGCGGGCTCGGCCGAACGGACGGGCAGCGGCACGAGACGGTGTGCGATCACGGTCGCCACCCCGGCTCCGGCGACGAACACCGCACCCGCCTGGACGCCGAAGCTGATCGCGAGCATGTCGGGGGTGCCGGACTGCATCACGATCACCGCGATGACCGCGAGGTTCGCGAGGGCCGCGACCACCGCGGCGACGATCGTGCCGGCCTTGCCTGCCCCCAGGCCCTGGCGGCGGATGCCTCCGATGATGAGGAGCACCATCCAGACCACGAGGCCGATGTCCATGAACACGAAGACCAGCGTGGGCGCCTCGACGAGAAACGCGTCGGCCACGGGCGCCCCCTGCACGACGAAGGCGAGGCCGGCGAAGATCCAAGCCAGGAGCACCGAGATCACCAGAGTGATGATCTGACGCAGCAGCACGAGCATGCACGCAGCCTACAACCGGGAACGACGAAGGGGCCGAGCCTGACGGCCCGACCCCTGTCGTGTGTAGCGAAAGCTACTTGATGATCTTCGTCACCGTGCCGGCGCCGACGGTGCGGCCACCCTCACGGATCGCGAAGCCCTGACCGACCTCGAGGGCGATCGGCTGGATCAGCTCGACCGTCATGTCGGTGGTGTCGCCGGGCATGACCATCTCGGTGCCCTCGGGCAGCGTGATGACACCGGTGACGTCGGTGGTGCGCACGTAGAACTGCGGGCGGTAGTTCGCGTAGAACGGGTTGTGACGCCCACCCTCATCCTTGGACAGGATGTACGCGGTGCCCTCGAAGTTCGTGTGCGGCGTGACCGAACCCGGCTTGACGACGACCTGGCCGCGCTCGACATCCTCGCGCTTGGTGCCGCGGAGCAGCAGACCACAGTTCTCGCCGGCCCAAGCCTCGTCGAGCTGCTTGTGGAACATCTCGATCCCCGTGACCGTGGTCTTCTGCGTCGGGCGGATGCCGACGATCTCGACCTCGGAGTTGATGCCCAGGGTGCCACGCTCGGCGCGGCCCGTGACGACGGTTCCACGACCGGTGATCGTGAAGACGTCCTCGATCGGCATGAGGAACGGCTTGTCCTTGTCGCGCACCGGGTCCGGAACGGACTCGTCGACGGCCTCCATGAGGTCGAGGATGGACTGGGTCCACTTCTCGTCACCCTCGAGGGCCTTGAGGCCCGAGACGCGCACGACGGGGGCGTTGTCGCCATCGAAGCCCTGGCTCGAGAGCAGCTCGCGAACCTCGAGCTCGACGAGCTCCAGGATCTCCTCGTCGTCGACCATGTCGGACTTGTTGAGCGCGACGAGCAGGTACGGCACGCCGACCTGCTTGGCGAGCAGCACGTGCTCACGGGTCTGCGCCATCGGACCGTCGGTCGCCGCGACCACGAGGATCGCGCCGTCCATCTGGGCCGCACCGGTGATCATGTTCTTGATGTAGTCGGCGTGGCCGGGGGCGTCAACGTGAGCGTAGTGACGCTTCGGGGTCTCGTACTCGACGTGCGAGATGTTGATCGTGATACCACGCTGGCGCTCTTCCGGCGCCGAGTCGATCGACGCGAAGTCGCGCTGAACGTTGGTCGACGACGGGAACTTGTCCGCCAGGACCTTCGAGATCGCCGCGGTGAGCGTCGTCTTTCCGTGGTCAACGTGACCGATCGTTCCGATGTTGACGTGCGGCTTGTTCCGCTCGAACTTGGCCTTAGCCACTGTGGGTCCTCCTCAGGACTCGGTTGCATGGCAGCCGGATGGTTTCCGGCTGCTGTGCGATTGGTGTGTAGTTACTTTAGTTGGTTCCGCAGGGTGGGACTTCTATGAAGACCCTCGGTCGGGCTGGTGCAAGCACCAGCGCTCCCTCGGCGAGTGACTGACGTCACTCGCCCTTGTTCTTCTGGATGATCTCGTCAGCCACCGCGCGGGGAACTTCCGAGTAGCTGTCGAAGGTCATCGAGTACACCGCGCGACCCGAGGTCTTCGACCGCAGATCACCGACGTAACCGAACATCTCCGACAGGGGCACTTTGGCGGACACGACCTTGACGCCAGTCGCATCTTCCATCGACTGGATCTGGCCGCGCCGCGAGTTGAGGTCGCCGATGACATCCCCCATGTACTCCTCGGGGGTGCGCACCTCGACCGCCATGAGCGGCTCGAGCAGCACGGGGTCGGCCTTGCGAGCCGCTTCCTTGAACGCCATCGAGCCGGCGATCTTGAACGCCATCTCCGAGGAGTCGACGTCGTGGGCGGCACCATCGAGGATGATGCCCTTCACGCCGACCATCGGGTAGCCGGCGAGCACGCCGACCGCCATCGACGCCTGGAAACCGGCGTCGATCGAGCCGATGTACTCGCGCGGGATGCGGCCACCGGTGACCTTGTTCTCGAACTCGTAGATCTTCTCGGGCGTGACTTCCATCGGCTCGAGCGAGATCTGCACCTTCGCGAACTGACCCGATCCACCCGTCTGCTTCTTGTGGGTGTAGTCGTGACGGTCGACGATGCGGCGGATGGTCTCGCGGTACGCGACCTGGGGCTTGCCCACGTTGGCCTCGACGTTGAACTCGCGCTTCATGCGGTCGACGAGGAT
>CALRZA010000253.1:0-3910 GCA_943372535.1 Auritidibacter sp. Marseille-P8566 | reverse complement strand
GGTGATCTACCTCTCGACGGGCGCGTGGAACGTCGCTCCCACGCTCACGCGCTTCCTCGGGCGACACCTCTATCCCCGCGGCCCGCTGCTGCTCACCGACTGGGGCCCGACCCACGATCGCTGGTTCCGCAGCGGTCAGGAGCACAAGCGCTCGAGCCTCGCCCGCATCGCCGAGGAGTTCCCGACGATGCGGTGGTTGCTCGTCGGCGACGACGGCCAGCACGACGAAGAGCTCTACGGCGAGTTCGTGCGCGAGCACCCCGACAAGGTCGCCGCCGTGGCGATCCGCCAGCTCTCGGCGAGCGAAGCGGTGCTGGCGGGTGGGCGCAGCAAGTCGGCGGCCGACGACGACTCCGGGGTGCCCTGGTTCTCCGCTCCGGACGGCGCCGGTCTTTCAGTGCAACTTAAGGGCGCCGGACTTCTCTGACCCATAGTGTGGGATCGTGGCGAGATTCTCAGACGGTTCTGCTGGCGACGCTGACTACAGCACGATCGGCGAGGGGTACGCGCTGATCCGGCGTCCCGACGCGCGCATCGCGCAGGTGTTCCACGCGGCCCTCGGTGACGCCCGCACCGTGCTGAACGTGGGGGCGGGAGCGGGATCGTACGAGCCCCTGGATCGCGAGGTCACGGCGGTCGAGCCGTCGGCATCCATGCGGGCGCAACGTCCGCCGCACCTCAGCCGCGCCATCGACGCCACGGCACAGGACCTGCCGTTCGACGACGACGCCTTCGACGCCAGCATGGCCAGCGTCACCGTGCACCAGTGGCCCGACCTCGAGCGGGGACTCGGCGAGATGCGCCGCGTGACTCGCGGGCCGGTCGCGATCCTGACCTTCGCCCCGTGGCCCCCGGAGCCGTGGTGGCTTCTCGACTACGTGCCCGAGCTGTTCGAGGTGGAACGCGGCCGCATGCCCGAGCTCGACCGTGTCGCCGCCGCCCTCGGAGGCACGGCGACGATCTCGACCGTGCTCATCCCCGGCGACTGCACCGACATGTTCGGTCAGGCGCTCTTCGCCCGCCCCGAGACCCTGCTCGACCCCGCCGTGCGCCGTGCGATGTCAGCCTGGAGCTTCGTGGATGACGAGGTCGTCGACCGGTTCGTCACGACCCTGCGAGCCGACCTCGCCTCCGGCGCGTGGGACAAGAGGTACGGCGACATGCGCCGCCTCGCCGAGTTCGACGGCGGCCTGCGACTGGTCGTCGGCACGCCCTGATCGCTAGCGCGTCGGCGTGAGGTGCTCGCCGAAGAAGGCGTCGATGCGCGTCCAGGCATCCGCCGCCGACTCGGGATGCGGCCCGAAGCCCATGACGCGCACGATCGGCCGCAGCCACAGGGGCCCGGTCAGCTTCTCGTTCATGAACACGTGGTTCGCCTCGGGGTACTCCTTGATGTCGTGAACGACCCCGCGCTCGGTGAGCGCCGTCTCCAGCACCCCGGCCGCGCCGGGGAGGGAGCGATCCTGTCCGCCGTAGCTGCCGACGATCGGGCACGCGTCGTCGAGGCGATCGAGGTCGCGCGGCAGCATGCCGTAGTTCGATGCCGCGGCGTCGAACCCGCTCGCCGCGGCCATGAGAGCGAAGCCGCCGCCCATGCAGAACCCGAGGATGCCGACGCTCCCGTCGACATCCGGCCGGCCCAGGATCCACTGCCGCGTCGACTCGATGTCGACATACGCCCGCCCGGTGCCTTCCCGCAGCGCGCGCATCGTGCCGGCGAGACAGCGGCGTGCTCCACCCTGGCTGAAGAGGTCGGGCATGATCGCGAGGTAGCCCAGCGCCGCGAGGTGAGCCACCTGCTTGCGCATCTCGCCGTCGATGCCGAAGACCTCGTGAACGACGACGACCGCGGGGAAGGGACCGGGCCCCTGCGGGATGCCGAGGACTCCGCGCAGCTCGCGACTGCCGCCCTCGGCGACCGGGCTGATGACGACATCGATGAGATCCGCTGAACCGTTGGGCATGGCCGATTCAAGCATCCCGAGGCGGTGCCGCGCACGCGGGCAGGGCGGCATCCGCGTGTCTCTCGCACCTCGACCGAACGGGTGGGTGCCGAATGGGGTACAAACCGATGAGTTCGTCCGAGCCCTCGACGATCGGCTCCCGAACGACGGAGCGCGTTCGCGGGGAGCGGCGGCGGGGGGCGAGTGCGCGACCGACGCTGACCGCCCGTCCTGGGCGGCGGCCATCCCCTTCTCCTGGAGTCTGCCTCTCCGTGCGGCGATCCCGGGCGCACGGGGCGAGTCGCCTTGGCAGGAAAGTGCTGGTGAAACGGCTGATCGGCCTTCGAGGTCGCCGAGCACACGGCGAGAAGCGGGCCGGTTCGTCCTTCGGCGGCGGCCGGGTCAGGTCCGTCGCCTCTCACTGGAGAGTGCCCTCATCGGCGAGATTGTTGAGATGAGCTCGATCGACTGATTCCGTGGCGTTTCGCGGCAGAATCACACGGATCCGTTGCCTTAGGCCCCGTCCGCGGTCCGTGACGGAGCGATGTATTGGTGGGAGCGCTCTCATGAGGGCTCCCCGCCCCTGATCGGGGGTCAGGGGCGACCTTGACCCGCGTGACGCCGCCCTGATACTTTTTCAGCGCTGGCAGGTTGTCCTCCATATGGCGGACCAACCCGAAACCGGACCGTACCCGACGGACCCGGCGCTCCTCACGGGGTTCAGCGCGTGAACACCCCCGATTTAGTGACCCACTGACAGAGACGGATCCCCCGCTGGTGCGACATGGTCGCACCGGAGTCCTGACAGCCCTCACCCGATCGGTTCCGGTGCCCTGCTCGTTGGCAGCTCGCTTACCCAGCGGCCAGCGGCAGGGCCCGGAGGGGTTCCCTCGTCAGCCGCCCGCCGTCACCGGATGATGGCCTGGCACTCGGCGAAGCAGCGCACGAACGGGCCCGTCTCGCCCGACAGCATTCGCCGCAGTTCGAGCAGCCGACGCGCGGCATCGTCGATCTGCTCCACAGAGATCGCTCCCGCGTCGATCGCTGATTGCACGGCCGCGCTCATCGCGGTGAGATCGACCGGCCCGACGTAGAGCAGCAGCGTCGATCCTGCGGCGATCGCTCGAATGGCGTTCGAGGCCGGGTCGGAGAGATCCGCGCGGCCGGAGTTCTGCAGCATCCCCATGTCGTCGGTCACGATGATGCCGTCGAAGCCGAGGTCGTCGCGCAGGATCCCGTTCCAGACCGGGGACAGGGTTGCGGGCTGCGGGTCGACGGCGTCGAACTGCAGGTGTCCGACCATGACGAGCTCGGCCCCGGCCGCGATTCCGGCGCGGAACGGCTCGGCGTGCTCGGCGCTCCATTGTTCGAGGCCCATGCCGGTCGCGGGGATGCTCGAGTGCGAGTCGCCCGGAGCCACTCCGTGCCCGGGGAAGTGCTTGAGCGTCGACAGCACCGCGCCCTGCTCCCCCGCCACGGCGGCGGCGACGCGCTCGGCGGCCGTCGCCGGGCTCGACCCCATGCTGCGGTCATAGATGAACGAGGTGGTGTCGCCGGTCACGTCGGCGACGATCCCGAAGTTCACCGTCACCCCGGCGCTCGCGAGTAACGCTGCGCGCGCGGCGAAGGCCTCGGTGGCCGCGGCGGGAGGGAGCGCGCGCAGCTGCTCGGCCGAGGCAGCCTCGTCGCTGAACAGCCGGCGCACGACCCCGCCCTCTTGGTCGATCCCCAGCAGGATGGGCAGACCGGGATCTCCCGTGATCTGCGCCGTGATGGCCCCGAGGGCCCCCTCCGGCTCCGGGATGTTGTCTCCCATGAGGATGAGCCCGCCCGCTCCCGTGCCGGCCGCATACGACGACAGGGCGCCGGCGTTCGTTCCCGCGAGATGAATCATGAACATCGAGCGGATGCGCTCGTCGAGGGTCATCGTGCTGAGGCGATCGTCGGCGTAGTCGACGATCGGGTCG
>CALRZA010000252.1:0-3949 GCA_943372535.1 Auritidibacter sp. Marseille-P8566 | reverse complement strand
CCCTTACCGCAACGACCTGGTGTTCTTGTTGTGGCATCGGCGGCCTACCGGGGTCGGGGTCTCTGACTCCAAGCTCCTCGGTGTTTTCAGCACGCGCGAGCGGGCGATCGCTGAGATCTCGACGTTTCGCGACGTGGAGGGGTTCGTCGATCACCCGGACGGATTCTCCGTTGAACTGATTCCGGCCGATCAGGTGATCTTCGACACCGAGAAGTTCGGGTTCGAAGATCTGATTCGACAGTCCCTCGGGGCCAGCCGCGTCACGGTCGATGACTGGGCGGGCCCCCTCGTCGAGATCATCGAGAGCGGCAGCGGGGCTGTCTTCGCCATCGTGGAGAGCATCCACGAACACGTCCCGAACCAATCCGAGGCCGAAGCGACCGTGGCCCGTCTGATGGATCGTTGGCTGCCGAACCGGTGGATGCGCCAGCCCGACCCGACCCGGCGGCGAGAGAACATCGATCAGATCGCACGCGACTTCTGGGCCTGTCGACGGGCGGGCTATCCCGCGGAGCCGGCCTGGGAGAGTCCCTCGCACCTGGCTTGGAAGCAGGAGTGGACGGCCTATCGAGAGGTTCTGCTGCTTGAGAGCGTCAGCGATGTCGACGGCATCCTTGAGTTGGTCATGGCACTCGCGGGCACAGCCGCTAGCCAAAGCGACTTCGACTACCTTGCGCATTACGTCCAGTTGATCGCAAAGAGCCTGAAGGAAGTGGGGAGCGGCTTTCTCTCGGCCGTCGCCGAGCGCCGATTCGCCGGGCGTGACGACCTGTTGGCTGCGATCGACGCGCTTGATCGAAGGAGAGAGACACCATGAGAGGACTTATCGCGATCGGCTTGATCGGTGTCATCGCAACGACGAGCGGCTGCAGTCCGGCGCTCGACGTCGGTGACTACGTTGGAGTCAGTGCACACCCGGTGGCGGCCTGTCTCGCCGTCGTTAACTCCAAGGGCGCGCGGGAGAGCGCGGGCCCGATGCGATTCGGGCCACCGACGGTGGTGAAGCACGACACGATCAGGGTCAGTCAGACAGTGGAGGCGACCGGCCCGCACTATGACATCTCGGGGCGTACCGTGTTCGACTTCGACGGCGACCTCGATGTCTACACGTGGGAGTGCTCCGTCGAGGTCAACAACGAGACCACGACGTTGACCGCGAGCCTTGAGAGCATCGAACTGGGCTAAGGCTCCACGCGCTCAAGCAACTGGGATACTCGGTGAGATGAGCACCCCGAGGGAACCGCTGATGGCGGTGTGGCTTCGCGAGCGGGCACCGGGGGTCGCGTTGATGGTCGCCCTTGCCGTCGTC
This sequence comes from Auritidibacter sp. Marseille-P8566, assembly GCA_943372535.1. Lineage (GTDB taxonomy): Bacteria > Actinomycetota > Actinomycetes > Actinomycetales > Microbacteriaceae > Rhodoglobus. Next base: position 2,640 of record CALRZA010000252.1, on the reverse strand, counting down.
TTGGTGGTGATCTATCCCGAGGCGGTCGACGTAAAGCTGAGAGCAGCGGCCTTTGTGATCATCGTCTCCCTCGGAGGCTCGTTCATTGGGGTGCGGCGCTACCAAGACCGAGGTCGTGCATTTCGGAGGGAGATCTTCCGAGCAGCACTGGACCGAGAGGGAGGCCCGCTGCCATCGCTGACGCGCATGGACCGGTCGCGACCGCTCCTCGCTGTCGCGAGCCTTGAGGGCGGCGCGTTCGTGATCATCTACTTGGTGGTGATCGGTGCCGACTATGAGATGTTCGTCCTGCTGGTTCCTCAGGTGAATCGTGGCCGGGCTCCCAAGATCGTCGAATGCGCGAGCATCTCTGATGCACGTGCTCGCCTTGATGAACTGGGGGCGCGGGTTCTTCCCCAAAGCGACTTCACCGACCGCGCTGGGGTAACCCTCTTCGGCAAAGACTGGGCCGACTGACGGAGCAGGACAGGTACAATTGTCACGGCTCCTCGCGTGGCGCCATCCAGGCCAACTCCCCCAGGGCGGAAACGCAGCAAGGGTAACCGGGCTCTGGCGGGTGCGCGAGGAGTCTTCGCGTTAACCTGAGCGCGGGCATCCACCCAGCGCACCGGGCCCAAAGTCCCGCCTGCCGCTCAGCACCGCCGCCTAGGCTGGGCGGGTGGCTACGAGCATCTATGTTACGTCCGCCGAGGGGCACTCGGGCAAGTCGTCGGTGGCGCTCGGAGTGCTCGACACGCTGCTGCGCACGGTCGAGACGGTCGGGGTGTTCCGCCCGCTCATCCGCTCCACCGAGGAGCGTGACTATGTGCTCGAGATGCTGCTCGGCCGTGACGGGGTCACCCTCGCTTACGACGACGCGATCGGCGTCACCTACGACGAAGTGCACGCGGATGCCGATGCCGCTCTCTCGCGCATCGTCGACCGGTTCAAGGAGGTCGAGCGCCGTCACGACGCCGTCGTGATCGTTGGCAGCGACTACACCGACGTCGCGAGCCCCACCGAGCTCGCGTTCAACGCCCGCGTCGCCGCCAACCTCGGGGCCCCCGTGTTGCTCGTGCTGACCGGCCGCGAGCTCGATGAGTCGCGCGCCCGCACGCCCGACGAACTGCTTCAGGTGGCCGAACTCGCGCTGCCCGAGCTCGCCACTGCTCACGCCACCCTGCTCGCGGTGATCGCGAACCGCGCCGACCCGCAGCGACTCGACGAGATCACGCGCACGATCGAGGCCCAGTGCCAGGTGCCCGCGTGGGCGATGCCCGAGGATCCGTTCCTCGTCGCGCCGACGGTCGAGGCGCTCATGGCGGCCGTCGACGGCACGCTACTCAAGGGCGATCGCGCCCTTCTCGCCCGCGAATCCCTCGCGGTCGTGATCGCCGCCATGTCGATGGAGAACGTGCTGCCGCGGCTCGTGGAGGGTGGCACGGTGATCATCCCGGGCGACCGCAGCGACGTGGTGCTCGCGGCCCTCACCGCGCACGCGTCGGGCACCTTCCCGTCGCTCGCGGGCATCGTGCTCAACGGGGGCTTCGACCTCTCTCCGGTCATCCTGCGTCTGATTGAAGGGCTCGACGAGACCCTGCCGATCATCACGACCGAGCTCGGCACCTGGGCGACCGCACAGCGCATCTCGCAGACCCGCGGCAAGCTGACCGTGAACGCGCAGCGCAAGATCAACACGGCCTTGGCCCTCTTCGAGCGGCACATCGACGCGCCGCGACTGCTCAGTGGGCTCGGCGCCGAGCACTCCGAGGCGGTCACCCCGCTGATGTTCGAGTACACGCTGCTCGAGCGCGCCCGCGCCGCCGACCGCCACATCGTGCTGCCCGAGGGCTCGGACGACCGCATCCTGCAGGCCGCCGGCACATTGCTCAGCCGCGGGGTCGTGCGTCTGACCATCCTCGGCGACGCCAACGACGTGCGCGCCCGCGCGGCGGGCCTCGGCATCGACCTCTCTAGTGTCGAGATCATCGACCCGGCCACGAGCGAGCACCACGAGCGGTTCTCCGAGGAGTATGCACGCCTGCGCGCCCACAAGGGGGTCACCCTCGAGTCGGCCCGCGAGACGATGCGCGACGTCTCGTACTTCGGCACGATGATGGTGCAGCTCGGCATCGCCGACGGCATGGTCTCGGGTGCCCAGCACACCACCGCGCACACGATCACCCCGGCCTTCGAGTTCGTCAAGACCAAGGAGGGCGTCTCGATCGTCTCGAGCGTCTTCTTCATGGCGCTGGATGACCGGGTGCTCGTCTACGGAGACTGCGCCGTCGTGCCCGACCCCACCGCCACGCAGCTCGCCGACATCGCGATCTCGGCCGCCGCCACCGCCGCGCAGTTCGGAATCGAGCCGCGCATCGCGATGCTCTCCTACTCCACGGGCGAGTCGGGCTCCGGCGCCGACGTCGACAAGGTGCGCGAGGCGACCGCGCTGGTGCGCGAGCGTCGGCCCGACCTCCTCGTCGAGGGCCCGATCCAATACGACGCGGCAGCGGATGCGGCGGTCGCCAAGACCAAGATGCCCGATTCGCAGGTGGCCGGGCGCGCCACCGTGTTCATCTTCCCCGACCTCAACACGGGCAACAACACCTACAAGGCTGTGCAGCGCTCCTCCGGCGCGATCGCGATCGGACCGGTGCTGCA
>CALRZA010000251.1:0-3953 GCA_943372535.1 Auritidibacter sp. Marseille-P8566 | reverse complement strand
GACCGATGCCGGGGCGCGGATGCTCTCGGAGGCCGCGCGCCTCGCCCACGACCTCACCCCGGCGACGCGCGTCACCGAGCATCTGCTGCACGGCAGCCCGGCGTGGATGCTCGCCGAGCTCGCCGAGCCGGAGGACCTCATCGTCGTCGGCACCCACAAGACCGGATACCTTCACGGGCGGGTGCTCGGCAGTCGCAGCATCGTCGTCGCGTCCGTCGCGCCCTGCGCCGTCGCCGTCGTGCCCGACACCCCCGTGAGCGGCCGGCGCGGCGTCGTCGTCGGCGTCGGTCCGGGGCTCTCGTGGCACGCCGGGGTCGTCACCGGTGCGCGCGAGGCCTCGGCGCTGCGTCAGGAGCTCAGCCTCATCCACGCGCTTCCGGGACACTCCGACGAGGGCGCGGTCGACGGCCGGGCGACCCTCGCGGCCGCGTCAGCCTTGGCCACCAGTACGGCCCCGGAGATCGAGGTGCGCTCCCGCCTGTCGCGTCGGCAGCCCGTCGAGGCGCTGCTCGATGCGAGCCGCTCGGCGTCGCTGCTCGTCGTCGGTGCGAGCCACCGCAGCGCGGAACGCGCGGGGTTCATCGGCTCGGTGACCCACGACATCCTTCTCAACATCAACGCGCCCGTGCTGGTCGCCCGATTGAGCGAGGTTGCCGCGACCGTGGCACGCTGAGCCATGATCGCTCTGCTTCGGCGGTACCCTCTCGTTCTCACCACCCTCGGTGTCGCGGCCCTGACGGGCGTGCTCGTCGCCGTGCAGCCCGCCTGGGCTCTGTGGCCCGCGAGCGCGTGGGCTCTCGTGATCGCCACGCGCAGCCTGTTCTCGATGATCCGGGCGCTGCGCCGGGGGACGTGGGGCATCGACATCCTCGCGGTGACCGCGATCGTCGCCACGGTGGTCCTCGGCGACTACTGGGCCGCGCTCGTCGTCGTGCTCATGCTCACCGGGGGCGAGGCTCTCGAGGACTACGCCTCGCAGCGCGCCCGCCGCGAGCTCGGCGCCCTGCTCGACCAAGCACCCCGCTTCGCCCACCGCGAGCAGGACGGCGACACCGTCGACGTGCCGGTGGGCGACATCGTCATCGGCGACATCGTGGAGGTGAGGCCCGGCGAGGTGCTGCCGGTCGACGGGCTCGTGCTCGACGACAACGCGACCCTCGACGAGTCGTCACTGACCGGCGAGAGCCTCCCCGTGGTGCACTCGGCCGGGGATGCCGTCGCGAGCGGTGCGGTGAACGGCGGCGGCGTCATCAGGATCCGGGCCACGGCGACCGCGGCCGGCAGCCAGTACCAGGCGATCATCGACCTCGTGAGCGCCGCCTCCGACAGCCGGGCGCCCTTCGTGCGGCTCGCCGACCGCGTCGCCCTGCCGTTCACGGCGGTCGCGTTCCTCATCGGCGGAATCGCGTGGGCGGTCTCGGGCGACCCGACGCGCTTCGCCGAGGTGCTCGTCGTCGCGACGCCCTGCCCCTTGCTGATCGCGGCCCCGGTCGCCTTCATCGCCGGCATGAGCCGCGCCGCCGGGTTCGGCGTGATCATCAAGAACGGCGGCGTGCTCGAACGGCTCGCGCGCGTGCGCACCGCGGCGTTCGACAAGACCGGCACCCTCACCCGCGGCGAGCCCGTCGTGCTGCGGGTGGACACGGTGGACGGCGGGCCCGGTGATCGCGTGCTCAGTGCCGCGGCGAGCGTGGAACAGGACTCCGCCCACGTGCTCGCGCAGGCGGTCGTGACCGCGGCCTCCTGGTCGAGCCGCGCGGCGACGGGGGTCGCGGAGGTCATGGGTCGGGGCATCCACGGCACCGTCGACGGGGTCGCCGTCTCGGTGGGCCGTCAGGACTGGGTGGATGCCGACGCCCGCCCCGACTGGGCCGCCCTCGGCGCGGGCGAGATGGCCGTGCACGTCGCCCTCGACGGCCGCCTCGCCGGACGGATCGTGCTCACCGACGAGCTGCGGCCGGAGTCGGCCGAGGCGCTCACCCGACTGCGCGCGCTCGGCGTCACGCGCACGGTCATGCTCAGCGGTGACTCCGTGGAGACCGCCGAGGCGATCGGGGCACGCTGCGGCATCGGCGAGGTACGGGCGCGCCTGCTGCCTGCCGACAAGGTCGCCGCGGTGCACGACCTGCAGCCCCGCCCGGTGCTCATGGTGGGCGATGGCGTCAACGACGCGCCCGTGCTCGCGCTCGCCGACGTGGGCGTCGCGATGGGAGCCCGTGGCGCGACCGCCGCGAGCGAGTCGGCGGATGTCGTCGTGCTCGTCGAAGACCTGCTGCGAGTGCCCCGCACGGTCGCCCTCGCCCAGCGCACCATCCGCATCGCGATGCAGAGCATCGGCATCGGGATCGGCCTCAGCCTCGTGCTCATGCTCGTCGCCGCGTTCGGGGTGATCCCGGCGATCGTCGGCGCCGGGCTGCAGGAGCTCATCGACGTGGTGACGATCCTCAACTCGCTGCGCGCGGGCCGGCGTCGCGAGTAGCGCGGGTCGCACCGCCACCTCACCCCGCCCCGCCCCCCATCGATCGCACATCCGGAGGACGACACGCCGTGGCCCAAGCAGTTCGTGGCCCCGGCACGGCGTGTCATCCTCCGGATGTGCGGTCGATCGGGCGTGGACGACAGGGCCTAGCGGGCCGGTGCCCCGTCGGTCGCGACGACCGCGCGGGTCAGACCCGCACGGCCGCGCGGTCGAGGCGCAGGCGCACGTCGCCGGGCTCCACATCGTCGGCGTGGTGGGTGACGAGCACGACGATGCGGTCACGGTAGACGTCGCGCAGATCGCTCATGAGGGCCCGGGCGGTGGGCTCGTCGAGGTGGGCGGTCGGCTCGTCGAGCAGCACGACGCTCGCCCGCGAGAGCAGGGTGCGGGCGATCGCGAGACGCTGACGCTCGCCGCCCGAGAGGTGCGACCCCTCCGAGCCGATGCGGGTGTCGAGCCCGGCGGGAAGGGCGCTGAGGAGAGCGCCGAGTCCCGCGGTGCGCATCACGTCGGTCAGCTCCTGCTCGGTGGGGACGTCGTCGCGAGCCCGCCCGAGCAACAGGTTGGCGCGCAGGGTGGAGTCGAAGAGGTGGGCCTCCTGCGGGGCCCAGGCGACGTGGCTGTGGAGGTCGTCGCGATCGAGGGTCTCGACATCGACCCCGTCGAGCAGAAGGGTGCCCTGAGAGGGCCTGAGAGCCCCGAGGAGCACCGTGAGCAGCGTGGACTTGCCGGAGCCCGAGGGGCCTTCCACGACGAGCCAGCCGCCCGCCTCGACTGCGGCGGAGGCGTTGCTGAACGCGGGGGCGTCGGCGCCCGGCCAGGTCGCCGAGACCTCGCGCAGCTCGAGACTCGAGACCGGCGCCGTCAGCGTGCCGCGGCCGGAGGGTTCCGGCTGCTCGTCGTCGAGCTCGGCGGTGCGGGTGAGCGCGACCGCGAGCGCGGGGGCGAGCTGAACGGCGGCGACGAGACCCAGCAGCGGCTCGATGAGCGCGACGGGCAGCAGCACGAGCACGGCGGCGAGCTCGACCTCCAGTCGCCCGGCGAGCACGATCGGCGCGCTGAGGTCGAGCATGGCGACCGCGGTGAGGCAGCCGGCGAGCAGCACGATCGCCACTCCCAGACCCCGGGATGCCGCGATCCTGCGACTCGCCCGCCCGATCGCGTGATCCCGCTGGGCGAGGTCGTTGCGCACGAGGTGATCGACCCCGTTGCCCCGGAGGTCGTCGGCCGACTGCAGCATCGACGCGAAGCGGCGCAGCACGACCGTGCGCATGAGCAGGCGATCCCGCTCGGCGGCCCGGTCGGCGAGCAGGGCGACGAGCGGGGCCCCGAGGATCGCGATCACGAGCATCGCGACGAGCGGCACGACAGCCGCCGGGAGGATGAGGAACACCGTGAGCACGGCGGCGGCACTCACCAGCACGCCCACGGCGACCGGCGTCAGGGTGCGGGGCACCAGGTCACGCACGTCGTC
>CALRZA010000250.1:0-3983 GCA_943372535.1 Auritidibacter sp. Marseille-P8566 | reverse complement strand
CCGGCGTGACGTCGCCGTCTTCGAAGCGCCAGAAGCTCGCCCACGCGCCGACGCACGCCCCGAGCGCGGCGAGCACCGCGAGGCTCACGGCGGGGCGCTTCTCGAGCAACTGCGGGATCAGCCACCACCCGACGAGCACCGTGACGATCGCGTGCCACGAGAGGCCGGTGTGCGGCAGGGTCAACGGCAACTCGTCGACGACGGTCGTGACCAGAACACCCTCGACGAGCCAGCCCAGCAGCGCGCCCGCGAGGAACACGCGCCGCCACGCCCCGGGCCCGCCCGCGGCCACGGAGGTGCGGGCGGCGACGAAGCGCACGACCTGCACGATGATGCCGTAGCCCGCGATCGTCCAGAGCAGGTTCTCGACCGAATCGCCCGGGCGCCAGCGACCCCAGAAGACCGACTCCGACCACATGACCGTCGCGACGGTGAGCCCGACGGTCGCCGCGAACGACGCCGCGAGACGGGCGAGGGGGTGCGATGCGGGGTGCGATGCGGGGTGCGATGCGGGGCGCGATGCGGGGCGCATGCTCGATGATCCCACCCGGGCTCGCGACTCGCTAGCGCACGGTGAGGCTCGCGACCCGGGTGCTCTGCACCGACCCGCCCACGTGCACCTCGAACTCCCCCGGCTCGACGATGAGCTCGGCGGTGGGGCCGTCACCCCAGAAGCCGAGGTCGTGGGCGCCGAGGGTGAACTCGACCCGGGTGCTCGCGCCGGGCGCCAAGGTCACGCGCCGCATCCCCCGCAGCCGGCGCACCGGCCGGGCGAGACTCGCGACGACGTCGCGGACGTACAGCTGCACGACCTCGTCGGCCGTGACCTCGCCCGTGTTGGTGACGGTCGCGGTGACCCGCACCCCCTCGGTGGCCACGGTCGCGGCATCCACGACCGGCGAGGGGATGACCGGGGCCGAGATCTCGAACGTCGAGTAGCTCAGTCCGTGGCCGAAGGCGAACTGCGGCCCGAGGTCGAGGTCGAGGTACTTGGAGGTGTAGTAGTCGTCGGTGTTGCCGGGGCCGACGACGGCGACGTCGATCTCGACGTGCTCGAGCTGCCCGCGGATGCGCGGCGGGCGACCCGTGTTCTCGTGGTCGTAGGTGACCGGGATCTGCCCGACCGACCGCGGGATCGACACCGGCAGCTTGCCCCCGGGGCTCACGACCCCGAGCAGCAGGTCGGCGATCGCCTGCGGGCCCTGGGTGCCGAGGTGCCAGGCCAGCAGCACGCTCGGGGCCGCGTCGATCCACTCGCTCATGATGAGCGGCCGCCCGGTCACGAGCACGACGGCGAACGGCACGCCCGTCGCCGCGATCGAGTGGATGAGGTCGGCCTGATCCCCGGTGAGCGTCAGGTCGCTGCGGGAGCTGGCCTCGCCCGACAGCGAGCTCGGCTCCCCCACCGCGACGATGACGACGTCGTGCTGCCGGGCCGCGCGAACCGCCTCGACCTGACCCGCGGGGTCGCGGCGGAAGAACTGCGCACCCGGCAGGCTCGTGACGCGGCCCTCGGGCATCGCGGCGCGCAGGGCGTCGACGAGCGAGCCCGACTTGGCTGCGAACGACTGGGTCCAGGTGCCGAGGTGGTCGGTGCTCTCGGCGTAGGGGCCGACGACGAGCACCGACGCGGTCGGCGCGATCGGCAGCGTGCCGTCGTTGGCGAGCAGCACCGGGCAGCGACGGGCCGCCTCGCGCGCGGCCGCGAGGGTCTCGCTCGACGGCACCCGCACCTCGGCGCCGGCATCAACGAACGGATCGGTCATGAGGCCGCGGGCGAACTTGAGGCGCAGCACACGACGCACGGCGTCGTCGATGCGGGCGAGAGGCACGTCGGCCTCGGTCACGACGGCGCGGCCGTCCGACGCGATGACGTGGCCGCCCATCTCGACATCGAGACCGGCGGTGAGGGCGAGGGCCACGGCATCCGCCTCGGTGGCCGCGACGCCGTGCGGCACGAGCTGCACGACGCCGTCCGCGTCGCCGACGACGAGACCGGCGTGGGCCCACTCGGTCTTGAGCACCTCGGTGAGCCAGCGCCGGTTCGCGTGCATCGGCCGGCCTGCGACGGTGTTGAACGAGGCCATCACGCTCGCGACCCCGGCCTCGACGGCCACCCGGAACGGCTCGGCGGCGCCGTTGCGCAGGCGGTACTCCGAGGCGTCGACGGTGTTGTAATCGCGTCCGCCCTCGGCCAGGCCGTAGGCGACGTAGTGCTTGGCGCAGGCCAGCAGGGTCCCCGCGCCGAGGTCACCCTGGTAGCCGCGCACCTTCGCGGCGCCGAACACCGCGTTGAGCCACGGATCCTCGCCGAAGCCCTCGACGATGCGGCCCCAGCGCGGATCCGGGCTCACGTCGATCATGGGTGAGAAGGTCCAGGTGACGCCGCCGCTCGCGGCCTCCGCGGCGGAGGTGCGGGCATCCATCGCCGCGACCTCGGGGTCGAAGCTCGCCGCCTGCGCAAGCGGCGTGGGGAAGATCGTGTACTGCCCGTGGATCACGTCGAGACCGACGAGCACGGGGATGCCGTGGGCCGACTCCTCGCGCGCGACGCGTTGCAATTCGTTGGTGCGGTCGGCGTCGCCGGGCCAGAACACCGCCCCGATGCCGGAGCGCACGAGCGCCGCCGCATCCTCGAACCGAGGCCGGTAGGCGATCTGCAGCTGCGCGAGCTTCTCCTCCCAGCTGAGGCGGGCGATCAGATCGTCGATCGCCCGCTCGTGCTGCGGGTCGAGCTCGAGGCTCAACTCTTGAGTCCGCCGCTGAAGCCCTGGATGAACTTCCTCTGCATGATCAGGTAGAGCACGGTGATCGGCAGCAGGGCCACGATCAGCACCGCGAAGATGTTGTTCCACTGCACGATGATGCCGTTGACGTAGGAGTACACCACGACGGGCAGCGTGGCTGAGTCGGAGCCGTTGAGGAAGATCAGGGGCGTGAAGAAGTCGTTCCAGACGATGATGCCGGTCATGATCGCGATGGTGCCGGTCGCTGGAGCGAGCAGCGGAAAGACGACCTGCACGTAGGTGCGGAACGGCGAGGCGCCGTCGATCGTGGCCGCCTCCTCATACTCCGTCGGCAGGGCGCGCACGAAGCCGCCGTACAGGAACACGGCGAGCGGCATGAGCAGCGCCACGTAGATCACCGACATGCCCAGCGGGCTGCCGAGCAGACCGAGGGTGCGCGCGCCGATGTAGAGCGGCACGAGGCCGAGCTGCGCGGGCACGACGATGCCGACGAGGATCAGATAGTAGAGCGTCGTGCTCACCTTCGACAGGCGGCGCGTCAGCACGTAAGCCGTCACGCCTCCGAAGATGATGAGGCCGATCACGGCACCGGCGGTGATCACGGCGCTGTTGAAGAGACCGACGAAGATGTTGCCCGTGCCTCCGGTCTGAAAGATCGCGACGAAGGAGTCGAGGGTCGGCCGCAGGGCCGGCTCGAACGCCGGAGTACCGATCGCGTCGGCCGTGGTCTTGAGGGCCGTGTTGACGAGGAGGTAGAAGGGCAGCAGCATGACGGCCGCGCAGGCCCACATGATGATCTCGCGGGCGAGAGTCCACTTGGTGTATCGGAACATGGCGGACTACTTCCTACTCCGGTCGCGGGTGATGTACAGCTGCAGCGCGGCGGCAGCGAGCACCAGAACCGTGAAGACGAGCGACAGGGCGGCACCGTAACCGAAGTTCGCGTTGGCGAAGGTCTCGGTGTAGATGACCGTCGACAGGGTCTCGGTGGCGCCGTAGGGTCCTCCGCGGGTCATGGCCTGCACCTGGTCGAACACCTTGAGGCCCTGGGTCAGCGACAGGGTCGTCGCGATGGCGACCGCCGGTTGGATCATCGGCAGCGTGATGTGCCAGAAGCGGCTGAACGGGCCGGCGCCGTCGATCGCGGCGGCCTCCTCGATCTCGATCGGCACTGTGGCGAGGCCGGCCAGATAGATGATCATCGCGAAACCGATGTTCTGCCAGATCATGACCGCG
>CALRZA010000249.1:0-3994 GCA_943372535.1 Auritidibacter sp. Marseille-P8566 | reverse complement strand
GAGCCCCGCCGGCAGCGGCAGCTGGATGATGTAGCCGGTCACCGCGGGGTCGCCGTTGAGCCGCTCGATCGCGGCCCGAACCTCGTCAGCGGATGCCGTGGCCGGCAGATCCACCCGGATCGACTCGATCCCGACCTCCGCGCAATCGCGATGCTTTCCCGCGACGTACGACAGCGATCCCGGGTCCTCGCCGACGAGCAGGGTGCCGAGGCCGGGCGCAATGCCGCGGGACTTGAGGGCCGCGATGCGGTCGCGCAACTCGTTCTTGACGGCGGTCGCGGTGGCGACGCCGTCGAGGGTGGTGGCGGTCATGTCAGGCCCAGGTGGAAGGCGAGGTCAGCCCCTCGTACAGCGGGAACTGCTCGGCAAGCGCCGTCACCCGCGCACTGAGCGCGGCGATGTCGGGGTTCGGCATGAGGGCGTGCGCGATGATGTCGGCCACCTCGGTGAACTCGGCGTCGCCGAAGCCGCGGGTCGCGAGCGCCGGCGTGCCGATGCGTACGCCCGAGGGCGTCATCGGCGGGCGCGGGTCGTTCGGCACCGAGTTGCGGTTCACCGTGATGCCGACGGAGTGCAGGATGTCCTCCGCGTCCGAGCCGTGGATCGCCGCGTTGCGCAGGTCGACGAGCACGAGGTGCACGTCGGTTCCGCCGGTCAGCACGTCGATGTTGGCGGCCTTGGCATCCGCCGCCGTCAGACGCTCGGCGAGGATGCGGGCGCCGCGGATCGTGCGCTCCTGACGCTCCTTGAACTCGGGCTCGGCGGCGAGCTTGAACGCCGTCGCCTTGGCCGCGATGACGTGCATGAGCGGTCCACCCTGCTGGCCGGGGAACACGTTGGAGTTGAGCTTCTTCTGGGTCTCGAGGTCGTTCGTCAGGATGAAGCCCGAGCGCGGGCCGTCGAGGGTCTTGTGCACGGTCGACGAGACGACGTCGGCGTAGGGCACCGGCGACGGGTGCAGGCCGGCGGCGACGAGTCCGGCGAAGTGCGCCATGTCGACCCAGAGCGTGGCGCCGACCTCATCGGCGATCGCGCGGTAGGCGGCGAAGTCGAGCTGGCGCGGGTACGCGCTCCAGCCGGCGATGAGCACGTGGGGCTTCACCTCGAGCGCCTTCTCGCGCACGACATCCATGTCGATGAGGTTGGTGGCGGGGTCGACGCCGTAGGCGTGGGCCTCGTAGAGCTTGCCCGAGAAGTTGAGGCGCATGCCGTGGGTGAGGTGGCCGCCCTGGTCGAGGGCGAGGCCGAGGATGCGGTCGCCGGGGGTCGCGATCGCCGAGAGCACCGCGGCGTTGGCGGTGGCGCCCGAGTGCGGCTGAACGTTCGCGTAGGCGGCACCGAACAGGCTCTTGGCGCGGCTGATCGCGAGGCTCTCGGCGACATCCACGAACTCGCAGCCGCCGTAGTAGCGGCGGCCGGGGTAGCCCTCGGCGTACTTGTTGGTGAGCACCGAACCCTGGGCCTCGAGCACCGCACGGGGAACGAAGTTCTCGCTCGCGATCATCTCGAGGGTGTTGCGCTGGCGACCGAGCTCCTGCTCGAGCACGGCGGCGATCTCGGGATCGACCTCGGACAGGGGGGAGTTGAACACTGATGACACGGGCGGCTCCTTGACACTCAGACGGATGGCGACTCACGGTATCCGGTGAGCCCAGGCGTACGGCCCAATCGTGTGCCCGGCCTCTCGAATCATCGAGCCGTCCGGGCCGCCGCTCCCCGATGGTCACCCATCTCAACGCCAGTTGCGACTGCCTCGAGTCTATCGGGGCGACGTCGGTTCGTGGTCACCCCGCCCGCCCCTGCGCGATTGCCGCCGTCATGACCGGGGTGGAAGAGTGACGACATGATCCGCGTCGTTCCCGCCCCCGCGCACGTGGTCGCGGGCAAGGGCTCGTTCGGTCTTGCGGGGGCGACGGTGAGCGGCCCGCTGGCCCACGTCGCGGCGGAATTGCTGGGGGTGTCCGCGACGGCCACGGCGGCCACGATCCGCCTCGCGCACACGGGCGGTGACTCCGCCGAGGGCTACCGGCTCGTGATCTCGCCCGACCGAATCGACCTGACCGCGGATGCCGACGCCGGTCTCTTCCGCGGCCTCCAGACCCTGCGCCAGCTCGCCACCGACGGCCGGGTACCGGCGGCCACGATCGACGACGCCCCGCGCTTCTCGTACCGCGGCGCGATGCTCGACCTCGCGCGGCACTTCTTCGGGGTCGTCGATGTCTGCCGCTACCTCGACGCCCTGGCGCTGCTCAAGATCAACCACCTGCACCTGCACCTCACCGACGACCAGGGCTGGCGGCTCGAGATCCTGTCGCGCCCCGAGCTCGCGCGCGCCGGGTCCACGACGCAGGTCGGCGGCGGTGGGGGCGGCTTCCTGACGCAGGACGACTACCGGGCGATCGTCGCGCACGCGGCATCCCGGTTCATCACGATCGTTCCCGAGATCGACCTGCCGGGCCACACGAACGCGGCCATCGTCGCTGACCCGACTCTCGGCGAGGCTCCGGCGCTGCCCTATGAGGGCGTCGAGGTGGGCTTCTCGTCGCTCGCGATCCGCCGGGAGTCGACCTACGCGTGGCTGGCAGACGTGCTCGGCGAGGTCGCGGCGCTCACGCCCGGTCCCTACCTGCACCTCGGGGGAGATGAGTCGCACGCGACGAGCGACGACGACTTCCGGTACTTCATCGCCCGGGCCGCCGCGATCGGCGCGGCGACCGGCAAGACCGTGATCGGGTGGCACGAGATGGGGCGCAGTCGCGACCTGCCACCCGGCACGGTCGGGCAGTACTGGGGGTTCACCACCCCGCAGGAGGGTGCCGCCGAGCTCGCCCACTCGTTCGTCGAGCAGGGTGGTCGTGTCATCCTCAGCCCGGCCGACGTCGCGTACCTCGACATGAAGCGCACGAGCGACGACGAGCGCGGACTGGACTGGGCGAACGGCCCGACGAGCCTGCGCCAGAGCTACGAGTGGGAGCCGACGGCGGTCGTCCCCGGTCTGACCGAGGTCGAGCTCCTCGGCGTCGAAGCCCCGCTCTGGACGGAGACCCTCGAGACGATCGGCCAGCTCGAGGAGTTCGCGCTGCCTCGCCTCGCCGCGATCGCCGAGATCGGCTGGTCGCCGGCGGGCACGAGCACCGCCGACGGCGCGTTCGACGACTTCGCCACGCGGGTGGCGGCACTCGCCCGCCACTGGGAGGCCACCTGCACGCTCTACTGGCGCACGCCAGAGGTCGCCTGGCACAGCGCCGACCGGCTCACGCCCGCAGCCGCACCACGCGAGCGCGACCGACGCGACTAGCTCGCGACGTGCTCCCGGCGGCGCAGCCAGGCATCCGCGAGCACCGAGAACACGATCGCGAGCACGAGTCCGCCGGCGTTGACGAACGGAAGGATGCCCACTCCGTAGGTCGTGAGCAGAAGGCCGCCGATGAGGGCCCCGCCGCCGATCGCGGCGTTGAACGAGGTCGTGAGGTAGGCGGCCGCGATGTCGCGCATCCGCTTCGAGGCCGACATGAGCATGCGCGCGTGGATCATCGTCGGGATGCCGCCGAACGCGATGCCCCACAACAGGATCGCCGCGATGAGCACGGGGGTCACGTGCGGCAGAAGGCCGATCACGAGCACCATGACGATGACGACGACGGTCGCGATCACGAGCCCCGCACGCGGGTAGCGATCGGTGATCGCTCCCGCGAGCACGAGGCCGATCGCCCCACCGCCGCCGTAGAGGAAGAGCAGCCCCGCAACCGCGGCGGGGTCGATCATGCCCGGCCCGATGAGGAACGGCACGACATAGGTCGAGAAGATGTTGTGCGCCGTGATGAGCAGCACGACCGTGATGCAGATCACGATGATCGCGGGCACGGTCTTGTCCTTGCGCATCGGCAGCGCGATCTCGCCGGTCTTGAGGGGGTCGAGGTGCTGCACCGGCGGCAGGAACCGCACCGTCATGATCGCGAGGATCACCATGATGAAGGCGAGCGCGACGAAGGCG
>CALRZA010000248.1:0-3997 GCA_943372535.1 Auritidibacter sp. Marseille-P8566 | reverse complement strand
CCCGCGGGGACCACGGGAGTCAAGGCCGGGTCGCGCCTCGAGTTCGGCATCGCCGACGGAAAGAAGGGCGCCCAGGCGCTCTCGGTGCGCGTGCTCGACGCCCCGCCGTCGCTGCAGCGCATGAGCCGCAAGCCCGCCGACGACATGGCGGTCATCATCGAAGACCTCGTCAAGCTCATGGACGGCATCGGTTCCGGCCTCAAGCGCGGCCGCTACCCCGACCGTGCTCACGGCGCGAAGATCGCCGCCATGCTGCGCAAGGTCGCGGACGAACTGGATGCCTGAGCCGCTCGAAGACCTGGCTCGCGCCGCTCTCGCGGAGATCACGCCCGTCGCCTCGGTGGGGGAGTTTCTCGGTCAGGTGGATGAGGGCGACGGCGTCGTCTCCCTGCTCTTCGCCCCGACGATGCCGGGTTACCCGGGCTGGAAGTGGACGGTCTCGATCGCTCACGTCGAGGGCGCCGAGCCGACCGTGCTCGAGGCCGAGCTGATGCCGGCCGAGGGTGCGCTGCTCTCGCCCGACTGGGTGCCGTGGGCGGATCGCCTGGCGGAGTACCAGGCGTCGCAGGAGGCCCTCGAGGCTGCCGCGGCCGAAGCCGCACTGGGCGAGTCTGACGACGAGTCGGACGACGACGACGACGACGACGATGACGATGACGATGACGATGACGACGACGATGACGATGACGACGTCGAGGACGACCTCGACGATCACGTGATCGACGACGACGACGTTCTCGGCAGCGACGTGCTGCACGGCGGCGACCTCGACGGTGTCGACATCGACGACCTCGACTCAGATGACGACGATGACGAGTCGGACGATGATGACGAGTCGGATGACGACGATGACGATGACGACCCGGACGATGACGACGACTTCGCCGACGACGATGACGACGAGTCCGATGACGAGGATGCCGAGTCCGACCGCTCGTACTAGCGGCTAGCTCGGCCGCTCGGCGGTCACGCCTTCGGCTTCTGACGCCAGTTCGTGTACAGGATCCCCGCGAGACCGATCGCGATGCCCGCGACGCAGGTCCACAGCAGCCACGTGAGTCCGGCATCCACGATGGGGCGGATCAGCACGAGCAGCACCACGAGGGCAACGAGCCACAGCACGATGCCCACGAGCACGGCCTTGCGGTCATCGGTCTGCACGGGTTCGGGGTCGGGCTTCCGCTCCGAGTCCTTCAGCCACAGGCGCATGCACTCAGGGTAACGCGCGGCGCTGGCCACGACCGATACCCTTCGAGCGTGGAGTCCTCGTTCATCGTCGTGCGGACGCCCTGGCGTCGCATCGCGGTCGTCGGATTCGTCCTCTGGCTCACGGTCGGCACCTCGCCGCTCGTGGTCGGCGTGCTGGGGCTGCCTCGGGTCGCCGTGTTGATCTTGGGGATTGCCTGGGTCGCCGTCGGAGTCGGGGTTCTCGTGCTGCTGCGACGGAGAGACTTCGAACCCCTCCACCGGGCGCGACGATCCATGGAGGTTGCCGTGCCGGATGCCGTGGTCGTCGCGATTGCGCTCGATCCGCTCTGGACCCCGGTCGGTGCCGTGAGCGAAGACGTCGTGCTGCCCGTCAGCGGCGGGATCGCGATCGCCGACGACACCACCCTGAGTCTGATCGACGGCTCCGGCACGCGGCTCGCGGCGCCGTGGGCCACCATCAGTGAGGTGCGGCCGTGGCGCGACGGACTCGAGTTCGTCATCGACGGCGCAACCTGGGCGTTCTCGATGGCACCCTTCCAGCCCCGCTCCGGCGCGCGCGACCTGCGGCAGCTCGGGATGCGTGCGTTGGCCGAAGAGCCGCCTTCGCAACTCCCGCGCGCCACGTCCCCTCGATAGGGTTCTCCCGTGCGAGAGCGGACCGGGACCTGGCTGCGGCGACGCCCCAACGTCGTCATCGCCCTCATGATCGCGACGGCGATCTTCGCTGCCATCGTGCTCCCCGAGCTGCTTCGCGCCACGGGCGTGGACGGCCCGGCCGCCAGTGCCATCAAGTTCGGATCACTGGTCGCCGTGCTCGTCGGATTCGCAGCCACGGTGTGGTTCATCTCCGCTCCGGTCCGCCGGCTGATCGCCGACGCTCGCTCCAGCGGTGACCCCGTCTATGTGGTCGTGGCATCCTCGACGTGGCTCGGCGCGAAACCCCGATCCCGGTGGTCCGACGAAACGCCGCCCGCGATCCTGGTCGCCGGCGCGGAGGGGGTGACCATCCGGCACGGGAGCCATGTGCTCTTCTTCGCCCGGTGGTCGCAGCTCGAGTACTGGAGCGCCGAGCACGGCAACACGCTGACCTTCAGCGTCGACGGGGAGTGGCGACGCATTCAGTTCCTCGACGAGCGGCTGCTGTATCCCGTCAGCCGAAAGCGCGTGGCGGCCATCGCCGCCGAGCTCGACGCCCGACGGCTCCGCGCCCGCGCCGCCCGCTAGAGGTTCTCGACCACGTACTGTCACACCGGCAACACCCGCAGGATTCCTCAGGTCGATAGGCTGCTGCCGTGCGCGAGCGGACAACAGCATGGCTGAGACGGCCCTGGGTCTTTGTCGTGGTCGCCGTTCTCGCAACGCTTGTCGTGATCCGCTTGATCCCTGAGCTGGTGCGACTTGCGGGGATCACGGGCACTCTCGCTCAGATCACGATGTTTGGCGCACAACTGGTGCTCGTCGCGGGCGTGCTCTTCGGCTACTGGCTACTCTCGGCCCCGATTCGACGAGCGATCTCTGATGCTCGCGGTCGCGGTAACACCGCCGCCGTCGTCGAGCCGACGGTCTGGCTGGACATCGCGGGGCGATTCGAACGGACGGAGAAAGTCCCGCCGGCGATCTTCACGGCAGCAGACGACGGCGTCAGAATCTGGCATGAGGGGCACACGCTGTTCTTCGCCGACTGGTCACAGCTCGGCCCGTGGGATTCGGAGTACGGCAACACCCTGAGGTTCAGTGTCGATGGCGTCGAGAGACGCCTTCACGTCCTCGACGAGCGACTGCTATACCCCGTGAGCAAGAAGCGCGTGGCCGCTATTGCCGCCGAGCTCGACGCCCGACGGCTCCGCGCCCGAACCCCGAGCTAGAGGTTCTCGACCACGTACTCGATCGAGGCGATGAGGGCGCGCACGTCCGACGGCTCGACCGCGACGAAGGTCGCGATGCGCAGCTGGTTGCGGCCGAGCTTGCGGTAGGGGTCGGTGTCGACGATGCCGTTGGCGCGGAGGGCCGAGGCGACGGCGGCGGCATCCACGGTCTCATCGAAGTCGATCGTGACGACGACCTGCGAGCGGTCGGCGACCTCGGCGACAAAGGGGGTCGCGTAGCCCACCGAGTCGGCCCAGGAGTACAGAGCCGACGACGACTCGCGAGTGCGGGCATCCGCCCAGGCCAGGCCGCCGTTGTCGTTGATCCAGTCGACCTGGTTCTCGAGCATCAGCAGCGTCGTCAGCGCGGGGGTGTTGAGGGTCTGGTTGAGGCGCGAGTTGTCGATCGCGTTCTGGAGCGACAGGAACTCGGGGATGTACCGGTCACTGGCCGCGATCGCCGCGACGCGCTCGATCGCGGCGGGGGAGAAGAGGGCGAACCACAGCCCGCCATCCGAGGCGAAGTTCTTCTGCGGGGCGAAGTAGTACACGTCGGCCTGCGCTGCGTCGAAGTCAATGCCGCCGGCGGCGCTCGTCGCGTCGATCACGGTGAGGGCCCCGGGCGCCTCCACGCGGATGACCGGGGCCATGACCCCCGTCGACGTCTCGTTCTGCGGCCAGGCATACGTGTCGATGCCCTCGACGATCTCGACATGGGCGCGCGTGCCCGCGGCGGACGAGATCACGTGCGGCGCGGCGAGGTGCGGGGCCGCGTTGGCGGCAGCGAACTTGGACCCGAACTCGCCGAAGGTGAGGTTCTCGGCGCGGTGGGCGACGAGCGAGTAGGCGGCGGCATCCCAGAAGGCGGTCGATCCTCCGTTTCCGAGCACGACCTCGTAGCCGTCCGGCAGGCGGAAGAGCTC
>CALRZA010000247.1:0-4009 GCA_943372535.1 Auritidibacter sp. Marseille-P8566 | reverse complement strand
GTTGATCGGATCGGTGCCGGCGAAGGTCGCGAGCGGCGCCTGGGCGCCGAGCAGGCTGATTCCGATGAGGCCGGCCGTGAGCTGCACGGGCCACATCGTCGGCTGGCGCAGAACGCGGATGTCGATCGCCGGGTCCTTCTGCTTGAGCTCGAAGCGGGTCCACGGGATGAACACGAGTACGCCGACGACCATGAGCGCAATCGGCAGCAGGATGTTGCCCGACGCGATGTTGATCTTGAGGAACGTGAGTCCCGAGGTGATCAGCAGCAGGCCGAGGGTGAGGATCATGAAGCCCCAGTAGTCGAGGGTGCGGCCCGGCAGCGGCGTCGACTCCGGCACCCCGAAGAGGATCGCGAAGAACACGAGGGTCACCGCGACGGCGGGCACCATGAGGGTCGTCTGCACGTCGCCGCCGAGGGCGCCGAAGATGCGGCCCGCGCTCAGGGCGCCGATGATGGCGCCGGCCTCGAGGGCCACGACGAGCAGGCCCGCGGCCCGGCGGGTCTGCGAGGCGCCCGTGCCCGTGACGCGGCCGCGGTCGAAGATCAGGGCGACCTCGAGCGGCAGCCAGACGACGTAGAAGCCCTGCAGAGTCCACGCGACTAGGAACATCCAGAAGTCGCCGGTGAAGGCGAGCCACCACGTCGCGCCCGCGGTCAGCACGGTCGAGATCAGCAGGATGCGCTTGTGGCCGTACATGTCGCCGAGCTTGGCGAGGAAGGGCACGACGATCGCGCTGAGCAGCAGCTGCGAGGCCTCGAACCAGTTGAAGTCGGCATCCCGGATGCCGAGGTGCTCGACGAGGTCGGGGATCAGCGGCACATAGAACCCCTGCAGGATTCCGCTGACGAGCTCGACCAGGAACAGGTATCCGACGAGGCCGAACGTGATCGCTCCGGCCTTCCCACGCACCATTGACATGGTGGGGAGCCTACTCCCGGCCGGGCTCCCCGCGCGTGCGGAACCGGCCCGCCGGGCCGCTAGCGTAGGAGCATGGCCGACGAACGCGAAGTGCTCACCTGGACCGACTTCGGAACCGCCTCGCGAGAGCTCGCTCTCGATGTGGTGCGCAGCGGATACGAAGCGGATGTCGTGGTCGCCATCGCCCGCGGCGGCCTGCTGCTCGCGGGTGGCATCGCCTACGCGCTCGGCCTCAAGAGCTGCGGCGCCGTGAACGCCGAGTTCTACACCGGCGTCGGAACGCGCCTCGACACCCCCGTGCTGCTGCCGCCCTTCCTCGACGCCGAGTCGATCGACGGCAAGAAGGTGTTGCTCGTCGACGACGTCTCCGACTCGGGCCGCACCCTCGCCATGGTCGTGACCCTGCTCGAGGGCATGGGCGCCGAGGTGCGCACGGTCGTGCTGTACACCAAGCCCGGCACCGTGCACGAGCCGGCCTACACCTGGCGACGTACCGACCGGTGGATCACGTTCCCGTGGTCGGCCGAGCCGCCCGTGACGGCCGCGCCATGAGTATCCATCTCGTCGGCGGCGGACGCGCGGACGACTACGACGGCGAGGTGTACGAGGCGTTTCTCGTCGAGGCCGCGGCCCGGGCATCCCGCCGCGATCGTGCCCTGCCCCGCATCGCGGTAGTGCTCGTCGGCGGCGGAGCGGATGCCCCGGCCTACGCCGCGCAGTACCGCGCCCAGCTCGAGCGGGTCGCCGAGGTCGAGCTCGCGTTGGCCTGGGTGGCCGAGGGCGACACGTTCGAATCCGCGATCCTCAGCGACATCGACGGACTGCTCATCGGCGGCGGTCACACGCCCTCCTACCTCACGGCGGTCGAGCCGCTCATCGCCGAGATCCGCCTCCTCGTGGCCGATGGCCTGCCCTACCTCGGCTTCTCCGCCGGGGCCATGATCGCCGCCGACCGCTGCATCATCGGCGGCTGGCGTATCGGCGGGGTCGAGATCGCTCCGGAAGAGGTGGGGGAGGACCTCGACGAGCTCACGGTCGCCGAGGGGCTCGGCCTCGTCGATCTCGCGATCGATGTGCACGCGGCCCAGTGGGGCACACTCAGCCGGCTCGTCGCGGCGACGGAGTCCGGCCTCGTCGACGGCGGGGTCGCGATCGACGAGTTCACGGTGCTCATCGTGGGCGACGGCGAGTTGCGCGTCGTCGGTCGGGGCAGCGTCTGGAAGGTCACCGCCGAGTCCAACGGCATCCTGGTCGGCACGCTCGGGGCCTGACGTGCCGCGCCCGCTCGCTGAGCTCATCGATCCCGGCTGGGCTGAGGCGCTCGCGCCGGTCGCGGGCACGATCGCCGAGCTGGGCGACTTCCTCCGGGCCGAGACCGCGGCGGGTCGACCGTACCTGCCCGAGGGCGTGAACGTTCTGCGCGCGTTCCGGCAGCCTCTGCCCGACGTGCGCGTGCTCATCGTGGGGCAGGATCCCTACCCGACGCCGGGGCATGCGATCGGGCTCTCCTTCGCGGTCGAGCGGTCGGTGCGCCCGATTCCGCGCAGCCTCGTGAACATCTACCGCGAGCTGAACGACGATCTGGGCATCCCGCCCGCCCCCCACGGCGATCTCACCGCGTGGGCCGAGCACGGGGTGATGCTGCTCAACCGGGTGCTCACGGTGCAGGCTGGGGTCTCGGGGTCGCACCGCGGCAAGGGCTGGGAGCTCGTGACCGAGGCCGCGATCCGCGCGCTCGTCGCCCGAGACGCCCCGCTCGTCGCGATCCTGTGGGGCCGGGATGCCGCCACCCTGGCCCCGCTGCTCGGCGCGACCCCGATCGTGCGCAGCGCGCATCCGAGCCCCCTGTCTGCCCACAACGGCTTCTTCGGCTCGCGTCCTTTCAGCCGAGCCAACGAGTTGCTCGTCGCGCAGGGAGCCGAGCCGGTGGATTGGCGGCTCGACTAAGGGTGGCGCACCGGCTCGATCGCGCCTAGGCTTGTTCTATGCCAGATAGAACAACAGTGGAGTTCCGTCAGCTCACCAAGACCTTCGGCGCCGTGCGCGCCGTCACCGATCTCAGCTTCACGGTCGAACCCGGGCACGTCACGGGCTTCCTCGGCCCTAATGGCGCCGGCAAGACGACGAGTCTGCGGATGCTCCTGGGCCTCGTGCGCCCGACGAGCGGCTCCGCGACCTTCGGCGGCACGACGTACCATGACCTGCCCCGGCCGCTGGCGACGGTCGGCACCGCCCTGGAGGCGTCGAGCTTCCATCCCGGCCGCTCGGGTCGCGGGCACCTCGCCCTCTCGGCGGTGGCGGCGGGCATCCCGGTCTCGCGAGTCGATGAGGTGCTGCACGTCGTCGGCCTCACCGACGCGGCAAACCGGCGCGTGGGTGGGTACTCGATGGGCATGCGCCAGCGGCTCGGCCTCGCCTTCGCCCTGCTCGGCGACCCTGGCGTGCTCGTGCTCGACGAGCCCACCAACGGCCTCGATCCCGAGGGCATCCGGTGGATGCGCGGCTTCCTGCGCGAGCGCGCCGCCGAGGGGCGCACGGTGCTGATCTCGTCGCACGTGCTCAGCGAGGTGCAGCAGAGCGTGGACCGGGTCGTCATCATCTCGCGCGGCCGCTCCGTCTACGAGGGACCGCTCGCGGCGCTCGAGTCCGGCTCGGTCGTGCGGGTCGACACGCCGGATCGGGCGACGCTCACCGCGGCGCTCACGGCATCCGGAGCGACGGTCGAGGTGACGGATGCCGCCCTGCTCGTCTCCGGGGCCACCGTCGAGGAGGTCGGGGCCGCCGCGTTGGCCGCCCGCGTGCCCCTCACGCACCTCTCGCTCGAGCACGAGGGGTTGGAAGACGTCTTCCTCTCCCTGACCGACGAGGGGGTGGCGGCATGATCCGCGCAATCCGGGCCGAGGCTCTCAAGCTCGTCGGCGTGCGCCTGTGGTGGATCCTCGCGCTCATCCTGCTCGGCTACGTCGGGTTCACCGCGGGCCTGCTCGCGGGCCTCTTCGGCGCCCTCGGCGAGCAGCTCTCGGCGACTCCGGGCGCCCCACAGCTGCCGGAGGAGACGCTGCCACCCATCGTGTACAGCATCGCCAGC
>CALRZA010000246.1:0-4049 GCA_943372535.1 Auritidibacter sp. Marseille-P8566 | reverse complement strand
GCCGCGTTTGCGAGTGAGCACCAGCACGGCGTCAGCCTATCCCACGCTATCCGTCCAGCCCTGAGGCAGGCCCAGGGAGTTGACGGATGCGGGGGTCGTCGTCCACGCGCTGCGCAGCACGGCCATGGCCTGCACGGGCACCGCGGTCGTCAGCGCCTTGACCCAGCGCTCGGTGTCGTCGGCCTTGCGCGCGGCGTCGACGGCCACCCAGAGCTGACCGGCTCCGATCGAGAGCAGGGTGGTCGCGGCTGCGGCGAGCGTCGCCTCGCCCGGCTGCAGGGTGAATGCGACGATCACGGGTCGGCCGCGCTCGACGCCCCGAGCGCGGGCGGCGAAGGCGGTGCGGCGGTCGGTGACGCGCTGGTAGCCGTCGAGCGTCAGGGTGCCCCCCGTGCAGATCTCGGCCAGCCGGCCGTCGCCCGCGAGATCGCGGGCCACGACGAGCGGGTCCTCCCCGATGCCCGCGATGACGGCGAGATCGCCGGGGGCGCGCAGCAAGGCGACGGGTCGCGTGCGGGCGCGATCGGCCTCGCGCACGGGGATGGTCGGCGCGGCGTTGCGACGCAGGTCATCGAGCACGTCGATGAAGGCTCCCGACTCCGTCGAGACCGGAGGGATGCCCGGATGCCGGAACACCGGGTCGGCTTCCGCCGCCTCCGCCGCGTCGAGCAGTTCCTGGATGCCGCCGCCGGCCCGAGCCGTGCGCGTCGCGGTCCACGGGGCGCTCGGGCCGTCGGGCACCTCGACGACCACGTCGATGTAGCGGCGCGCGAAGAAGCCGCCGATGCCTCCCGTGCGCACCTCCTCGGCGGAGAGCACGCGGGCGTCGGCCCCGTAGCGTTCCCGGGCCTTCTCGGCCACCCCGTCGAGCGAGGGGTGATCAAGCCGGAATCGGATCGAAGGCACGCACCACTCCAATCGTCTCGATGGCGACCTGTGCGGTGGTCACTTCCTGGTAGGAGAGTACGGCCAGTCCCCCGACCTGGGGAGCGACGAATCGCCGGATCGCGGGACGCAGGGCCGGGGCGCACACGAGCACCGGGTCGTGACCGCGGGCGGCCGCGTCATCCATGATTGTCCGCACCGAGGCGATGATCGCCTCCATGCGGGCCGGCTCCATGATGATCTGGGTGCCGAGCTCGGACGGGCGCAGGGCCTCGAGCATCGACTGCTCGAGCGCGGGGTCGATCATCGCGACGCGCAGCACCCCGTCGTCGAGGCGCGGGGCCACGATCATCGGCGAAACCGCCAGACGCGCGGCCTCCACGAGCCCCTCGGGCTCGGTCGAGACCTTGGCGCGCAGCGTGAGCGACTCGTAGATGCGGGCGAGGTCGTTGATCGGCACCTGCTCGGTGAGCAGACCCTGCAGCACGCGCTGCACCTCGGCGAGCGAGAGCAGACCCGGGATGAGCTCGTCGACCGCGGCCGGGCTGGCCTGACGCACCGAGTCGGTGAGCACGCGCACGTCCTCGCGGCTGAGCAGGCGCGCGGCATTGGCGTTGATGACCGACGACAGGTGGGTGACGATGACGGAGGCGCGGTCGATCACGGTCGCGCCCGACACCTCGGCGGCGTGCCGCATCTCGGTGGGCACCCACTTGCCGGGCAGCCCGAACACCGGGTCGACCGTCGCCGTGCCGGGCAGGGCGTCGAGGAACTCGCCGAGCGCGAGGACGCGGCCGGGAGGGGCGGTGCCGCGGCCGACCTCGACGCCGGCGACACGGATGGAGTAGGTGGAGTGCGGCAGCTCGACGCTGTCGCGCGTGCGCACGGGCGGCACGACGATGCCGAGCTCCCCCGCGAGCCGACGTCGCAGGCCGCGCACCCGGGCGAGCAGGTCGTCGGCCGAGCCGGAGGCGAGCTCGACGAGGTCGGGGGCGAGCTGGATCTCGAGGGCGTGCACGCGCATGCCCTCGATGAGGTCCTCGGTCGTCTCCTTCGGCGCCGACGCGGCGACGCTCTCCGCGTTCTTGATGGCGGAGGCCTCGGCCTTCTCGCGGTTCTTGATGCGCTGACCGAAGACGATGAGCACGGCGCCGATGATGATGAACGGGATCATCGGCATGCCCGGCACCAGCGACAGCGCGATCGAGGCGGCGCCTGCGATGAGCAGGGCGACGCGAGACTGCGAGAGCTGGCCCGACGCCATCGAGCCCATGTCGGCATCCACGTTCGAGCGGGTGACGATCATACCCGTGGAGACCGCCATGAGCAGGGCGGGGATCTGGGTGACCAGACCGTCACCGATGGTCAGGAGGCTGTAGGTGTTGATGGCCTCCTCGATCGGCATGCCGTTCTGGAACATGCCGATGCCGATGCCGCCGAGCAGGTTGATGATGATGATGATGATGCCGGCGATCGCATCGCCCTTGACGAACTTCGAGGCGCCGTCCATCGCTCCGTAGAAGTCGGCCTCAGCGGCGACCTCGGCGCGGCGCACCCGGGCCTGATCCTCGGTGATCGCTCCGGTGTTGAGATCGGCGTCGATCGACATCTGCTTGCCTGGCATGGCGTCGAGGGTGAAGCGCGCGCCGACCTCGGCGACGCGCTCGGCACCCTTGGTGACGACGACGAA
Source organism: Auritidibacter sp. Marseille-P8566 (assembly GCA_943372535.1). Classification (GTDB taxonomy): domain Bacteria; phylum Actinomycetota; class Actinomycetes; order Actinomycetales; family Microbacteriaceae; genus Rhodoglobus. The sequence continues at coordinate 1,474 of CALRZA010000246.1, read as the reverse complement.
CTGGATGACGACGAGGATCAGGAAGATCACCGCGCCGATGATGAGCGAGCCGTTGACGGCGACGTGACCGAGGGCCTCGATCACCTGACCGGCGTAGCCCTCGCCGAGCACGAGTCGGGTCGACGCGACGTTGAGGCCGAGCCGGAAGAGCGTCGCGACCAGCAGCAATGAGGGGAACACCGAGAAGTCCAATGGCTTCTTGACGAACATCGTCGTGAGCAGGATCACGAGCGCGAAGAGGATGTTGACGATGATCAGGATGTCGAGCAGCCAGGCCGGCACCGGCATGATCAGCAGCATGACGATGCCGACGACGCCGATCGGAACGGCAAAGGTCGGGAGGGCGAGCTTCATGGTGACTCCTGGGATCAGACGGTCTGGGGTGAGAGACGGTGGGCACCGCGCGCGGCGCCGCGGGCCTTGAGGGACATGACGAAGGCGAGCACGCGGGCGACCGCGGCATAGAAGTCGGGCGGGATCTCGTCGCCGATCTCGCAGGCGGCGTGCAGCGCGCGGGCGAGCGGGATGTCCTCGACCATGGGAACCCCCGACTCGGTGGCCTTCTCGCGGATCTTGAGCGCGACGGCATCCGCGCCCTTGGCGACGACCCGCGGGGCCGCCTTGCCAGGCTCGTACTTGAGGGCGACGGCGATGTGGGTCGGGTTGAGCAGCACGACGTCGGCGCCGCCGACCGCCGCGATCATGCGGTTGCGGCTCATCTGCAGCTGACGCGCCTTGCGCTGAGCGCGGATCATCGGATCGCCCTCGGCGTTCTTGTTCTCGTCCGTGACCTCTTTCTTGGTCATGAGCGTCTGCTTGCGGTTGCGGAACATCACGACGATGAGGTCGGCACCCGCGAGCACGAGGCCGGCGGCGATCGCGGCCTGCATCAGCAGCCCGGTCGCCTCGGTGGTCGCCGCCACGATGCTGGAGACGGGCAGCCCGCCCGCGGTCATGAGCAGCGGCATGATGCCCTGGATCGCGACGACGAGCACGCCGCCGACCACGGCCGTCTTGAGCACGGCCTTGACGCCCTCCCACGCGGCCTGAAGACCGAACATGCGCTTGAGACCGCTGATCGGGTTGAAGTGCTCGAAATCGGGCGCGAACTTCTTGAAGTGGATGCCGCCCTGCAGGAACGAGCCCGCGATCGCCGCGACCGCGACGGCCACAAGCATCGGGGTGATCGCCGGCATGATGGCGCTCATGCCGTCGCCGAGCGCCTCGAGCGCCTTGCCGGGGTCCGGGGACGCGATGACCGACTGCAGCGCGATCGCCGAGTCGGTTCCGTACTGGGCCATCGCCGAGATGAGCCCGGGGATCATCGCGGCCCCCGCGCCCACGGAGAGCCACGAGACAAGGTCGCTCGACTTGCCGAGCTTGCCCTTCTCGCGCACCTCCTTCATGCGCTTGGGGGTCGCCTGTTCGGTGCGTTCCGATGCGTCGGACATCATCCACCCCCGAACATCGCGTC
>CALRZA010000245.1:0-4054 GCA_943372535.1 Auritidibacter sp. Marseille-P8566 | reverse complement strand
GCGGCGATGAGTCAACTCCTCGACCGCTTGCTGATCGGCGGAGCGACGTCGATCGCGGTCATCCAGCCCCCGCTCGATCAGATGTGGGCACTGATCGCGGCTCGCGCCGCCGCGGACTGGGCCGCCGACAATCGCATCCCGATCGCGTTCGTCGACCTCAGTGGCGTGCCGTCGGCGGAGGAGCTTCAGCAGCTGATCCGCACCCTGCGGTCGACCCATCCCGATGTCGACGCGATCGTCTGCATGCCGGAAGGCCTCGGGGTCGGCATCCTCTCGATCCTTCAGGAGCTCGGAAGCTCCGTGCCGGGTGACATCCAACTGGCCTCGTACAACGACAGTCCGTCGCTCGAGATCGTGCAACCGCCGATCTCCGCGCTGGATCTGCGGGGACGGGATGCCGGGCTGCGCACCGGGGAGCTGCTCATTGCGCTTCTCGAAGGCACCCAAGAGGGCCTGAACCGCGTCGAGCCCTTCGACGTGATCTACCGCGAACGCTCATCCACCCGCCGCTGACGAGGGAGACCACCGATGACGCGACAACCCCCCGTTCCCGCCCTCGAGCGCGCCTTCGAGGTGACCGCAGACCTAGGAGCGCTGGAAGACCACGGGATGACCCGGGCGGGCCATCGACGGATCATCCCCGTGACCGGCGGCACCGTCAGCGGCTGTTTCATGGGCGAGATCCTGCCCGGCGGGGCGGATTGGCAGACGGTGCGTGCCGACGGCAGCATCGAGATCGACGGGCGCTACAGCGCTCGCTCAGATGACGGCGATCTGCTCTACATCCGGGCGACCGGCGTGCGCAGCGGCGACCCGGAGGTGCTCGCGGCGCTACTGAGCGGCGTGGATGTGGACCCCGAGCAGTACTACTTCCGCGCGGCGCTCACCCTCGAGTCAGCGACGCGACCCGAGCTGGAGCGCTCGGTGTTCATCGCCTCGTACATCCGCGAGGCGAACCGCGTTCGCTATGTCGCCTATCGGGTGACGTGAGCCCTCGACCGCGCTAGCGCGCCACGTCGATGAGCACCTTGCCGACCGCGCCGCCCTCGACGGCGTCGTGCGCCGCGGCGGTCTCGGCGAGCGCGTAGCGGGTCAGCGGCAGTCCGTGCTCGACGCCGACCTCGAGGGCGCCGGCGGCCGCCGCCGCGGTGACGTCCTCCGCCGCGGCCGTGAGCGCGGCATCCCCCACCGTGTAGAGCAGCACGTACTGCAGGCGCGCGTTGAGGCCCATGAAGGCGCGCATCGGGATAGTCACGTCGGCTCCGCTGTTGGCGTAGATCGCGACCGAGCCGCGCGGGGCGAGCACGCTGCCGACGAGATCGACGTTGCGCATGATGTCGACGTCGATCACGATGTCGACGCCGTCGGGGGCGACCGCGCGGATGCCCGCCGCCGGGTCACCGCTCGTGTAATCGATCGCGTGGTGGGCCCCGGCCGCCGTCGCGAGCGCGGCCTTCTCGGCACTCGAGATCGTCGTGATGACCGTCGCTCCCGCCCAGCGCGCGAGCTGGATCGCCGCGTGACCGACGGCGCCCGCGCCGCCCGTGACGAGCACGGTGCGGCCTGCGAGCGCACCGGGGGCGAGGCGTGCGGGGCCGTCCTCGTGCACGGTCAGGGCCCGGTGCGCGGTCATCGCGGGCACGCCGAGGCTCGCGCCCACGTCGACGCTCACGCCGTCGGGCAGCGGCACGGCCTTGTGCGCGGCGACGACCGTGAACTCCTGAGCGGTGCCGTTCGGGGACTCGTGCTGGGCGAGGTAGAGCCACACCCGGTCGCCCGGGGCCACGTGGGTGACGCCGATGCCGACGGCATCCACGACCCCCGCGCCGTCTTGGTTCGGAACGATCGCCTCGGGGATGTCGGCGGATGCCGTGACCGCCGCCCGCCGCTTCCAGTCGGTCGGATTCACCCCGCTCACCTCGACGCGCACGCGTACCTCGCCGGGGCCGGGCTCGGGCCGTTCGCGCTCGACGAGCTGGAGCACGGACGACGGACCGCTGGCGGTGTAGGTGATGGCGCGCATGGCATCAAGGCTAACGAGCGAGCGCCCCGCGGTCTTGGTCGCTAGCGTTGCCGCATGAGCTACGTCGTCGACTTCGTGACCGTCTCCACGCAGGGCCTCGAGACCTCCCCGGTCGTGGATGCCCTCGCCGGCCTCCGAGCGAACGAGGCACGGTACTTCAGCACCAAGTACGGACACGCGTTCACGACGGTGCCGGCGGCCGAGGCCGCTGACACGATCGCCTGGGTGCACCGCGTCCTTCGCGAGGATCGCGACCTGACGATCGCCTCGCGTCCGCTCGAGGCGACCGAGTTCGAGGTCGAGGGGGTGCGGTGGGCCTATGTGTTCTACGAGAGCGGGCTGTCGATCAACGTGCTCTACGCGCTCGAGCCCGGCGGCAAGCGGGCGGTCGGCTTCAAGCTGTCCGACGGCATGGAGGTGCCCGAAGAGCTGGCGTCGCGCTTCAAGTTCGTACGGCAGCAGTCGAAGCTCGCGGGCACGATCCGCGGGTCGTACTTCGTGATCAAGGGGGAGTACTAGGGGCGATACCGGTGGGATCCGTGCGGTCGGGCCGGCTCCTCTCCGCAGAGAATCTGTGGAAACGGGTTATCCACATTCTGATCGAACATATGTTCTAATGTGGGAGAATCGTCCCATGACCACCGAGACCTCTCCCCTCCATGCAGCCGTCGCGCTGCTGGGTGAAGTCGCGATGCCCTACCGGATGATGGATGACGCGGCGCTCCTCGAGGCGCAGGCTCTCGTCGGCCAGCTCTCCCACCTCGCCGCCCGTCACGCGGCCGCCCTCGCGGGTGAGGTCGCGCGGCGATCGAGCCCGCAGCTCGGCCACGACGGGTTGGCCCAGACCACCGGTCACCGCACGCCGGAGGCGCTCATTCAGGCCCTCACCGGCGTCTCGGCGCCCGAGGCGTCACGACTGGTCGCGGTCGGGACCTTGCCCAGCTCGTCGCCTCTGTCAGTCGGCGTGACGACCGGTGAGATCTCGGTGACCAGCGCCGACGCGATCCGCCGCGGGTTGGGGCGACCCGACGCGGGCACCTCGGCGGAGTCGCTTGACGATTTGGCCGCCGACCTCGTCTCCCGCTCCCCTGGGTTCACTCCCGAGCAGCTCTACCGCGCGGCGGCCGACGCTCGCAACCGAATCGACGCCGAGGGTGTTGCCCGTCGGGAACGCGAACGGCGCGAAGCGCGCTACTTCCGGGCTCGGCAGCGTGAAGACGGCATGGTCGCCGGCTCCTTCCTGCTTGACCAGGAAGACGGGGCGCTGCTGATCTCGGCCATTGACGCCGTGATGTCTCCGCGCCGAGGCGGACCTCGCTTCGTCGACGAGCGATCCCGGGCGGCGGCGGATGCCCTTCTCGACGACCCTCGCACCAACGACCAACTCGCCGCCGATACCTTCGTCGATATCATCCGGCTGGCCGTCAACGCGGATTCGGGCCGCGTCTTCGGCACCCGCCAGCCCGCCGTGCACGTGGTCGTCACCGCCGACGACCTCGCCAGCGGACTCGGCTATGCGCACCTCGAAGGCGCACCCGAAGCGGTCTCCATCGACACCACCCGCCGGCTGGCCTGCAGCGCGGGACTGGTCGGGCTGCTCTTCAGCCGTGACGGTCGTGCACTTGACGTCGGACGAGCCCAGCGACTCTTCACCGAACGCCAGCGAATCGCGCTGGCCGCCCGCGATGGCGGATGCCGCTTCCCGGGGTGCGCCCGACCCCCGAGCTACTGCGAAGCCCACCACATCGACCATTGGATGCGAGATCGGGGATGCACCGACGTCGACCGTGGCATCTTGCTCTGCAAGCATCACCACCTGCTGATTCACAACGATCACTGGCAGATCATCAGTGACCCTGAGTACGGCTTCGCTGTCGTTCCGCCAGTGTCGGTCGACCCGGCGCAGGTGCCACGCCCGATGCCGAGCAGAAGTCGGGTGATGGCGCGGCTGGGGGTGGTTGCGTGACGGTCGGGCTGAACGACGACCACCCTCCATGCCGAGCCTCTTCGTTGGCGGTACCGGTGGGATTT
>CALRZA010000244.1:0-4093 GCA_943372535.1 Auritidibacter sp. Marseille-P8566 | reverse complement strand
TCTCGACGAGGTCATCCCGGTCGAGGCACCCACCGATGTCGCAATCTCCCCCGACGGCGAGTACGCCCTGATCGCGGCGGGGACGAGCGTCGAAGTCATGCAGACGGCGACCAACGTCGTCGTGGACATCATCACCCTGACGACGAACTCCATCGGAACGATCGTGTGGGCGCCGGACGGCTCGCGGGTCTACATCACGCTCCCACAGGACAACTCGGTGCAGGTTCTTCTCGCCCCGACGAGCGCGACGCCCACCTTCGAGAACTCGAGCACGATCGGCATCCCCGCGCCGAGGTCGCTCGCGGTGTCTCCCGACAGCGCCACTCTCTTCATCGGCACGGCGACCAGCGTCATCGCGATGCAGGCGGTGACGTTTTCCTCGATCCGCGAGATCGGAGCGTTCGGCAATGCGTACGACCTGGAGGTCTCTGCCGACGGCAGCGAGCTCTGGGTCGGGCTGGACAACACGACGGATTCAATCGACGACCGCGTGCGCATGGTCGACCTCGCAACCGACACGATCACCTCCCCTCTCGACTTCCCCGACGGCCTCTTCTTCGGATTCCGGCCCCGATCCGTCGAACTCCATCCGGATGGCGACATCATCGTGGGCGCGATCAACGAGACGACGGTCGTCGAGTTCGACTCGCTCTACCGCTTCGCCCCGGCGGGCACGCTGCGGTCATCGCTTGAGCTCCCGGGCTCAACCGGCGTCGGCGACGTCGAGGTGGATCGTGACGGCACCATCTATGCGACGGCCAACTCCACCGGCGGTGTTGCGAAGGTCGTAGGCTCCACCATCGCGGTCGAGTGGATCCTCGATGAGAGCGGAACCGTCCCCGGCGGCATCGCGGCGTCCCCGACGGCGGAGGCGGTCTACAAGGCCGATCCCGGCGGCCGCGTCGTGATGCTCGGTGACCCCGCCCGGCGTCTGACCGGGACGAACCGGTTCGAGACGGCGGTCGAGATCTCCCAAGCCGGCTTCCCGGCTGGGGCGGACATCGTCTACATCGCGACCGGCACCGACTTCCCTGATGCGCTCGCGGCGGGACCTGCGGCAGGGTACTTGAACGGTCCCGTGCTGCTGACCAACCCGACCGCGCTTCCCGCGGCCGTGCAAGCGGAGATCGTGCGACTCGACCCCGAGCGCATCGTGGTGGTGGGTGGGCCGACGCGCGTCTCCCCGGGGATCGAAGCCACGCTCAGCACCATTGCCACGACGGACCGAATCACGGGAACCAACCGTTTCGAGACGTCGCGGCTGATCGCGCTCGACGCCTTCGGTCTCGCCTCGGCGGGGGCCGGTGCTGACGTCGCCTACATCGCCACGGGCCTCAACTTTCCCGATGCGCTCGCGGCTGGAGCTGCGGGTGCCGCTCTGGCACGCCCCGTGATCCTCGTCGACGGCCGACAGCCCTCCGTCGATGCCGCGACCGAGAACATCCTGCTTAACCTCGGCATCTCGAAGGTGATCGTGGTGGGGGGCCCGAACATGGTTTCCGACGGCATCCTCGCGCAACTCGCGCCCTTCGACGCGACGCGCCTCGCGGGGATCAATCGCTTCGAGACAGCGACGGCGATCAACGGCAATGCGTACGGCAGCCTCGGCTCGCCCGCGACGCATCGCGCCATTCTGGCGACCGGGCTGATCTTCCCGGATGCCCTCGCGGCATCCGCTCTCGCCGGCCAGATCGGGGCGCCCCTGTACCTGACCCCGGGCACGTGCGTTCCCGCCAGTGTGCTCAGCCAGCTGACCACCCTCGGCGTCACGCAGGTCACGATCGTGGGCGGGCCCGACCGGGTCACGCAGGCGGTCATGGACCTGACGTCGTGCTGATGTGAGCAACCCGCAGGGCGCACTCGACTAGGGTCGGGGGCATGTCCACCCCCGCGAGCGCACCGAAGGCGAACATCCGCCAGGTGGCGACGCTCGCCGGGGTCTCGCACATGACGGTCTCGCGCGTGATCAACGACCACCCGAGCATCGCGCCGGCGACGCGCGAGCGGGTGCTCGAGGTCATGCGCGAGCTCAACTACCGCCCGAACAGCGCCGCCCGCGCACTCGCGAGCCGCACGACGCGACGCCTCGGCGTGATCGTCGACAGCGTCGTCGAGTACGGGCCGGGCAGCACGCTGCGAGCTCTCGAGGATGCCGCTCACGACGCCGGCTACACGATCAGCTCGATCGCGCTCGACCGGGCGATGACCCCGCACGACGCGGTGGAGTCGCTTGCCGCGATCGGCCTCGACGCACTGTGTCTCATCACGCCGCGGGTGGATTCCATTGACCTGCTGCGCGAGGGATCGTCGGGGCTGCCGACGCTCGTCGTGACCCCCGAGCCGGAGCCGGACATGTTCACCGTGTCGGTCGACCAGCGCGGCGGGGCCGAGCTCGCGATGCGGCACCTCACCGATCTCGGTCACCGCGACATCCTTCACGTGGCCGGCCCGGTGGACTGGCTGGATGCCCGCGCGCGAGAGGAGGTCTGGCGCGAGCACCTCACCGCCCTCGGCGTCACCCCCCGCCCGGTCGTCGTCGGCGACTGGACCTCCGACTCCGGCTACGCCGCCGGGCTCGCCCTGCCCGACGACGTCACCGCCGTGTTCGCCGCGAACGACCCGATGGCCCTCGGCATCATCCACGCGCTCACTGAGCGCGGGGTGCGCGTGCCCGACGACGTGAGCGTCATCGGCTTCGATGACGTGCCGGATGCCCGCCACTTCCTGCCGCCCCTCACGACGGTGCGGCAGGACTTCCGTGCGCTCGGTCGGCTGAGCGTCGAGACCCTGCTCGCCGAGCTGGAGGGCGCGGCGGTTCCTCACCGCGCTCTGATCGCGCCCGAGCTCATCGTGCGCGGCTCGACCGGTCGGGTGCGATCACGAGGCCCGGAGCCATCTTGACCAGCCAATGTGTTACCGGTAACATGCCGAGAGCGGCAGGCGCTTTCCGCGCGCCGTCCCGCAGTAAGGACGATCAACGATGACCCCCTTCCCCGAGATGATCCGCGAGGGTCGCACGTCGCTCGGCATCGAGCTCGGCTCGACCCGCATCAAGGCGTGCCTCGTCGGGGAGGACCCGTCGGTCGTGCTCGCGGTCGGCGACCACGAGTGGGAGAACCAGCTCGTCGACAGCGTGTGGAGCTACTCCCTCGACGACGTGTGGGCGGGACTCCAGGCCGCCTTCGCAGCGCTCGTCGCTGACGCGGAGGCGCGCCACGGCATCCGCCCCACCACGGTCGGGGCGATCGGCGTCTCGGCGATGATGCACGGCTACCTCGCCTTCGATGCGGCGGGCGACCTGCTCGTGCCGTTCCGCACCTGGCGCAACACCTCGACGGGACCTGCGGCGGCGGAGCTCACGCGCGAGTTCGGCGTGAACATCCCGCTGCGCTGGTCGATCGCCCACCTGCATCAGGCGGTCGTGGATGCCGAACCGCACGTTCCGCAGATCGCCAGCGTCACCACCTTGGCCGGTTACGTTCACCGCGCCCTCACGGGCGAGCACGTGCTCGGCATCGGCGACGCCTCGGGCATGTTCCCGATCGACGACGCCACCCGCACCTACGACCCGGCGATGCTCGCCACCTACGACCGGCTGCTCGCGGGGCGTGCCGACTGGCGCCTCGCCGACCTGCTGCCCGCGGTGCTCCCGGCCGGGCGCGCGGCGGGCTCGCTCACGGCCGAGGGCGCGGCGCTGCTCGACCCCAGCGGCGTGCTGGCGGCGGGCATCCCGTTCTGTCCTCCCGAGGGCGACGCGGGCACCGGCATGGTCGCGACCAATTCGGTCGCCCCGCGCGCTGGCAACGTCAGCGCGGGCACGAGCATCTTCGCGATGGTCGTGCTCGAGAAGCCGCTCGCCGAGGTGCACGACGAGCTCGACGTCGTCACGACCCCGGCCGGTGACCCCGTGGCCATGGTGCACTGCAACAACGGCGCGAGTGAGCTCGCCGCGTGGGTCGGCATCTTCCGTCAGTTCTCCGAAGCGGCGGGCCTCGGCCTCGATGCCGATGCCGCGTACGCCGCGCTGTTCTCCGCGGCGCTGACGGGCGAGGCGGATGCCGGCGGCATCCTCGCGTACAACCAGCTCGCGGGC
>CALRZA010000243.1:0-4105 GCA_943372535.1 Auritidibacter sp. Marseille-P8566 | reverse complement strand
GGCTCCGATGCCCCGGCCGAGACCGGTGCGCTTGGGTGCGGCCATTAGGCGGGTGCTCCTCTCCGAGCGATCTCGGCGGCGGCCTCCAGGTACGAGAGGGAGCCCGGCGAGGTGTTGTCGTAGGTGATGACGCTCTGCCCGTAGCTGGGCGCCTCCGAGATGCGCACCGACCGCGGGATCACGGTGTCGAGCACCTGGTCGGGGAAGTGGTCGCGGACATCCTGAACGACCTGGTTGGCCAGGTTGGTGCGGGAGTCGTACATCGTCAGCAGGATCGTCGAGACCTTCAGCTGCGGGTTCAGGTGACGCTCGATGAGCTGGATGTTCGTCAGCAGCTGGCTGAGCCCCTCGAGCGCGTAGTACTCGCACTGGATCGGGATGAGCACTTCCTGGGCTGCGACGAAGGCGTTGATGGTGAGCAGTCCCAGCGACGGCGGGCAATCGATGAAGACGTAGTGGAAGTCCTCGGCGCTGTGCGCGAGGAACTGCTCGAGGGCGGTGCGCAGGCGCTGCTCCCGGGCGACGAGCGAGACGAGCTCGATCTCGGCGCCAGCGAGATGGATCGTCGCCGGCACGCAGTAGAGCCCCTCGAACTCCGGGCTCTTCTGAACCACCCCGAGCATCGGCTCGTCGTTGATGATCACGTCGTAGACGCTCACGGTCTCCGACCGGTGCTCCACACCCAAGGCGGTCGAGGCGTTGCCCTGCGGGTCGAGATCGATCACCAGAACCCGGGCACCCGCCCGTGCCAGTGCGGCGGCGAGGTTGACGGTCGTGGTGGTCTTGCCGACCCCGCCCTTCTGGTTCGCCACGGTGAAGACGCGGGGCTTGGGCGGCAGGGGGAGCGCCTCGGCGGCCAGCGCCTGGCGCCGACGGGTCATGTCGGCGATCTCGCGCGCGAGAGGCGTCGAGCTGTCGAATGCGGTCGTCTCGGTGACGTCGCCGTCGGGATGTTTCACGTGAAACCTTCTGGATGCCGGGCGCAGTCGCCCGCGGATCGATCGGTGGTCAGTCCACCACTGTAGCCGCAAACACCCGGGTCGCCTCGGGCGCCGTCCCCTCCCCCAGGGTCAGCACGCGCACATCTTGCAGCCGCGCCTTGCGGATGACCTTGGCCGCCGCCTCGATCTCGTCCTGCACCCGCGAGCCCTTCATGAACAGCATCTCGCCCCCGGCACGAACCAGGGGGCGAGTGGCGGGGATCAGCTTCGAGAGCGCCGTGACGGCCCGGGCGGTCACCTGATCCAGCGGCTCCGTCAACGTGGCCTCCTCGGCGCGCGCGCGAACGACCGTCACGTTGTCCAGCCCCAGCTCCGCCGCCTCCGACGTGAGCCAGGCCACCCGACGCTCCATCGGCTCGATCAGCACGAGGTGCACGTCCGGTCGCGCGACCGCGAGAACAAGCCCGGGCAGGCCGGCTCCGCTGCCGATGTCGCCGGTGCGCCCCGGTCGCAGCAGCGGCGCCACGAGCGCGCAGTTGATGATGTGCCGAGACCAGAGGCGCGGCAGCTCGAGCGGCCCGATCAGACCGAGATCCTCGCCACGGCGGGCGAGGTCGGCGGTGTAGCGGCGGGCCTCGTCGATCCGATCGCCGAAGAGCGTCGCCGCGATCGCGGGCTCGGCTTCGAGGTCGGGATGAGTCACGGGTCTCCTCGAGGATGCGGGATGTTTCACGTGAAACATCCCGAGGGGTCAGGCGCGGGTGATCACCGTGTGGCGATCGCGGCCTTCACCCTCCGAGGCGGACGAGAAGCCGCGCTCCGAGACGATGTCGTGAACCAGCTTGCGCTCGTACGACGACATCGGCGGGAGGGCGGCGGATGCCGCGCCCGCGTCGATGCGCTCGACCGCCTTGTCGACGAGGATCGCCAGCTCCGCGACTCGGGCCTCACGAGAGCCTCCGATGTCGAGGATGAGCCGGGAGAAGGCGCCGGTCTTCGTCTGGACCGCGATGCGAGTGAGCTCCTGCAGCGCGGCGACGGTGTCCGGTCGAGACAGCAGACGAAGGTTGGTGTCCTCGCTCGAGGTGACCGAGAGGTAGGCCCGGCCTCCGCGGGCGTCGATCTCGATGTCGCCGTCGAGGTCGGTGATGTCGAGAAGCTCCTCGATGTAGTCCGCGGCGACGTCGCCTTCTTCTTCGAGCTGGCTCGCGCTCGGCGCGGCTTCCTCGAGCGATTCGGTCTCGAGGTCGGGGGTCTGGATGTCGGTCACGTCACTCACTTCTTCTTCTTGGCACGGTTCTTGCTGACCGGCTGCTGGCGCTGGGGCTTCTTCGGCTCTTCCACCATGAGGGTGCCTTCGGGCGTCTCCTCGACGATCCCCTTGCGCTGGTTGCGCTTGGCCAGACGAGCCTCGCGAGCGAGGGCGGCTTCACTGCCGGGGGTGGGCATGTTGCGGATCACGATGAACTGCTGAACCATCGTCCAGAAGTTGGAGACGAGCCAGTACATCATCACGCCGAGCGGGAAGGTGAAGCCGGAGAAGGCGAAGACCAGGGGCAGCAGGTAGAGCAGGATCCGCTGCTGGCGGTACATCGGGCTGGCCTTCATCTCGGCCGACTGGTTCTTCGACATGATCTGCAGCTGCGTGATGAACTGCGAGGCCGTCATGAGCACGACCATGATCGACGCGATCACGATGACGGCGACGTTGCCGTCGGCCGTGCTGATCGCCAGACGCAGCGGCGCCCCGAAGATCTCCGAGTTGGCGAACTGGATGGCCAGCTCCTCGTTGAGCAGGCCGACGCCGGCCTTGTTCTGCTGGGCATCGTTGAGCACCGAGAAGAGCCCGAAGAAGATCGGCATCTGCAGCAGAAGAGGCAGGCACGAGCTCAGCGGGTTGGTGCCGGTGCGCTTGTAGAGATCCATGGTCTCGCGCGACATCGCCTCGCGGGAGAACTGGTCCTTCTTGCCCTTGTACTTGTCCTGGATCTTCTTGAGCTGAGGGGCGACCTCGAGCATGCGCCGCTGGCTCTTGATCTGGCGCACGAAGATCGGGATGAGGGCCGCGCGCACGACCAGAACCAGACCGGTGATGGACAGCACCCAGGTCCAGCCATCAGCCTCGGGCAGACCGATCGCGGTAAGGCCGCTGTGGAACGCGACGAGGATCGCCTCGATGACCCACTTGATGGGCCAGAGAATTGTTCCGAAGAAATCCATGAGTGCGGTCAGCCCTTTCCGTGGCTATTGGCGATGACGAACCCGGAGCGGGTGACGCGGTAGTGGTCGTGTCGGCGGGCGGGCACGTCGTCGACCCCGCCCTCCGCCCACGGGTGGCAGCGGGCGATCCGGCGGGTGCCGAGCCAGACCCCGCGAACGACTCCGTGCTGCTGGATGGCCTGCAGCGTGTAGTGCGAGCACGACGGGTAGTACCGGCAGACGTCGCCGTAGAGCGGCGAGATCACGGCGCGGTAGACAGTGAGGATCGCGACGCAGAGATTGCGGGGCGCAAGGAGAAGGAAGGTGCCGATGGCTCTCATCCATTCCTCGCGATCCGACCGACCCCGGCGGCCAGTTCCGAGTGAAGGGTAGCCCAGTCGACATCCCGGGATGCTGGTAGCGCCCTGACGATGACATCCGTTCCCGCCGGAAGGGACGGGATGAGCTCGCGGCTCGCGGCCCGCAGCCGCCTCTTCACGAGGTTGCGAGTCACCGCAGGACCAACGGCCTTCGAGACGACGAACCCGAAACGGGGTGCTGACCCCGTGGACGACGAGACATGGATGACCGCCCAGTCGGTGGTCACGCGGCGCCCTCGGCGCATGGCGATGCGGAAGTCCCCGGGTCGGGTCACCCGGTTCGCCCTGGGCAGCACCGGTCTGGTTACGCGGAGAGTTCGGTGCGGCCCTTACGACGACGAGCACCGAGGATGGCGCGGCCGGCGCGGGTGCGCATGCGAAGACGGAAGCCGTGCACCTTGGCGCGGCGGCGGTTGTTCGGCTGGAAGGTTCGCTTGCTCATGGTGATATCTCCAAAGCCCAGCTTTGAAGGCCGGAAAGAAGTGGGTCAGCCGAGTGGCTGGGAAGTCAACTGATTAAAAGTACGGCCTTAAGCGCGGCGGGTCAAACTTTGGCGCGTTCGGATCGGCCATTATCCACATGTGG
>CALRZA010000242.1:0-4143 GCA_943372535.1 Auritidibacter sp. Marseille-P8566 | reverse complement strand
GTTGGGGATCGAGTCCTGGGCGATCTCGCGCAGCACGCGCACGGTGATGCTGAAGGCATCGGCCGTGGCGCCCGCTGCGAGCACGGCGTCGTAGACGCACTCGAGGGTGCCGCCGTAGCCGTCGCCGTCGGCGCCGGTCACGGCGCAGTCGGTCCAGGTCGGCGCGGTGATCGCGGTGACCGCGAGCACCGCCGGGATGTCGTCGGTCACGGTCACCCCGCCGGCGTCGATCGGGCCGACGTTGGCGACCACGAAGGTGTAGTCGAACAGGTCGTCACCCTCGACGAGGCTCTCGGATGCCGTCTTCTCGATCTCGAGCTGGCCGATGAGGAACGTGTTGGTCACGGTGACGGTCGCCTGCGGCTCCCCTGTCGCCGCGATCGTGACGGTGCCGTCGACCGGGGTGAGGGCGCTCGACACGGCGAGGGCGGCATCCGTCTCGACGACGGTGCACTCGGCCCCGACGAGGATGCCGTCAACGGTCGCGCGGTAGTCGAGATCGGGATCGGCGTCGGCCTGGAGGATCTGCGTCGCGTCGGCGCCGAGATCGACGGCAACCCACGAGCCGTCCTTCTCGTACTCGCACGAGACGCTCACCTCGAAGGGTCCCTCGCCGAAGCGGCTCGCGCCGGCGCCGACGCGCTCCTTGGTGATGACGAGGCTGCCAGTGGCGAACTCGTTCGTCACCTCGACGACGGTCGTGCCGCCGGCGGTCACGGCCGAGATGGCGCCGATCGTCGTCGCGGTCGCGGCGCCCGACTTCGTCTCGACGACGTCGCACTCGGCACCCGCGATGAGGCCGGTGACCGACGCGGCGTAGCCGTTGGCGGAGGTCAGCTCGACCACGCCGTCATTCGGCAGCGGGATCGTCAGGGTCGTACCGGACGGCGCCCAGGTGCAGGTGACCTGCGCCTCGAACGGGCCCTCGCCGTAGACCGCGGCCCCCGCGCCGATGCGCTCCTTGTCGATGCGCAGGGTGCCGACCGTGAACGTGTTGGTGACGACGGCGTTGACCATGCCGGTCGTCTGAGCGCCGACCGGGCCCGGGATGCTCACCGAGGCGGGCATCGAGCTGCTCGTGGCACCCCCGGTGGCGGGCTCGGTGATCGCGCAGCTCGTGCCGATCGGCATGATCGGGTCGAGCACCTTCACGCCGCCGTCGATGAGGTCGAACGTCTCGTCGGCGAGGGTCTGGCCGTGCCAGGTGCAGACCGCGCGGATCGTGAACGATCCGGTGCCGTAGCTCGCTCCGGTGCCGTCGACGGTCTTGGTGACCGAGAGCTGGCCGCCGTCGAAGTGATTCGTGACCGCCGCGGTGTACTCCGCGTCGGTGCCCAGCACCACGGTGGCCGCCTGGTTCTGAGCCACGGTCACGGGCGCGGCGCCGTTGCGGCTCACCTGGATCGTCGTCGCGCCGTCGGAGTCCGACTCGCGCAGAGCGCACTCGGCCGTCACGGGCAGACCGGTGACGAGGTGCTCCTCGGTGTCGGCGAGCGCGAACGCGGCATCCCCGGCGGCCAGCGGCACGGTCAGGGTGGTCGTGCCGTTGTTCACCGTGCAGGCGAGCGTGAAGTCGAACGAGCCGATCGTGCCGGCGGTCGTCGTGGTCGTGACATCCTTCGTGATGCGCAGGCTCGTTGTTCCGTAGTCGTTGGTGACGGTGGCCCGCTGCGCGAGCGGAACCGTCGCGACGGTCGACGCGGGCGTCGCGATCGTGACGAGGGCGGCATCCGGAACCGTGCCGGCGGCCGGGCTGTAGGTCACACTGCTGGCGCCCGAGGCGCCCTCCACGATGCGGCAGTCGGATCCCACGGGGATGCCGTCGACGCGCGCCGTGTACGGCACCGCGTTGCTCGCGGCGAGCGCGAGCGCCCCGCTCGCGGGCAGGGTGACGGTGGCGCCCGCGACGGTGCAGCTCACGGTCACGGGGAACGACGTCGGCGCATAGGCGGCGGATGCCCCGGTGATGACCTTGGCGACCTGCAGCGGCCCGGTGGCCAGCTGCACGCCCGCCTTGATCGGCTCGACGGCGCGGCTCGCGTTGCCGGCGCCGAAGGTCGCGGCGACACCGAAGCTGTTCCACGCGCGGGCGTTCGGGGTGGCGGTGGAGACGGGGGCGCGGCCATCGCCGTTCACGGTCGACGGCACATTGACCGTCTCGTAGGTCACGCCGAGGGTGGCGATCGACGGCAGGGCGTCACCGGGCAGGGCGGAGAAGTCGAAGATCACCCGGATCGCGCGAACCTGGCTGTAGTTCGCCGGGCTGAAGCTCGCGCCGTCGACCCAGGTCGCGGTGCTGCAGGTCGGGTCGGTCGAGAACGCCGGGCACGGGTTCGCCGTGGTGGTGACCTGCCAGGTGTACGTGGTGCCCGCCGAGAGCGAGTCGGTCACGATCGCGAGCTCGCCCGCGAAGACCGGGGCGAATTCCGA
This sequence comes from Auritidibacter sp. Marseille-P8566, assembly GCA_943372535.1. Classification (GTDB taxonomy): domain Bacteria; phylum Actinomycetota; class Actinomycetes; order Actinomycetales; family Microbacteriaceae; genus Rhodoglobus. The sequence continues at coordinate 1,713 of CALRZA010000242.1, read as the reverse complement.
GAGCCGACCGGCACCGGTGCGCAGGTAGACGTCACCCACGCGCGGGAGCACATCGACGATCGACGCGGTCTCAGCGGGGATGTTGCCGCCGTTGGTGAAGCGCAGCTTCCAGAGGTCGGTGCCCCCGATGACGGTGTTCGCCGCGCACGGCGACCGGTAGAAGCCCTGCGAGTCCGCGACGCACGGCGTGGCCGCGTTGGTGACGTTGACGGCACCGCTCGTGGAGACGCCGGCGGCATCCACATCGCCCTTGACGCCCTTGAACGAGCTGATGGCCGAGGCCGAGATCGTCGAGACGCCGTTGGTCGTCGTGCAGCGGGTGTTCGCGTCGCTCAGCGCCGCCCCACGCCCGTTGCCCGAGACGTTGGTGCAGGCGCTCAGCGTGCGGTCGCTGTCGACGGTCATCGTGTTCGTCGCCTCGCCGTAGGCCTCGAGCAGACCCGGGGCCACCTGCAGCGGGATGACGACGGTGTACTTCTCGCCCGGCGCCAGGCGTGAGCCCGCGGGCCAGGTGATCGTGATGCGGCGCTGAGCGTCGTCGTAGGCGATGCTCTGGCCCGTGAGAGGCAGGATGCCGCCCGTCGAGCGCGTGTAGGTGATCTCGGAGGTCGGGTCGAACAGCAGCGGTCCGCCCGCGGAGAGTGCGCCGTCGATCGGCAGCTGGTCGATCACGATCGGGTTGTCGAGGTAGCCCGTTCCCGTGTTCGTCACGATGAGCGAGAAGTCGATCGTCTCGCCGGCGGGCGTGGTGGAGACCGTCGGTCGCTTCTCGACATCGACGCGGAAGGTTCCGGTGTCGAGCAGGATGCTCGCCGAGCCGGTCGCGGTGGCGACCGGGTAGTCGTCGTTGGTCGAGGTCGCACTCACCGGCGACGGCACCGTGGTCGGCCAGATGACGGGGGTGCCGGTCGCCCGCAGGGCGTCGCGCAGGCGCACCGTGACGAGCCCGGAGGCCGTCCACGAGCTCGCGGGCGCGAGGTTGGAGAACACGCCCCCGGCCGACTTGGTGAAGACGAAGCGGATGCCGGTGACCTCCGACAGGGTGATCCCCGTCGGCAGGGCCGCCGTCGCCGACGCGGTGCCGAGTGTCCAGGTCGTCGACCCGTTCAGCTGCACGTCGACGCGCACGAGGTCGGCGCCGGCCGGCTTGGTGACCGCACCGAGGCTGCGCAGGGCGAAGTGATCCCAGAAGGCCGTGCCGGTGTCTTCGATGACGACCTCTCGGGTCGACGCGGTCGCCCCGTTGGAGGACGCGGCGATCGTGGCCACGACATCCGAGGTGCGGTTGGCCTCGAGGATGCTCGACTGGGAGAACGACTTGGTGGTCGAGACGTTCAGGGTCGCCGCCACGAGGGCGATCGACGCGCTCTTGGAGTCGTAGCGGTTGTCATCCTCGAGCACGTTGTCCCAGATCTGGGTGAAGGCCGAGTTGGTGACGGTCGTCGGCGACACGTACGTCGTCGACGCGCTGCGCAGGAACTGCCGCAGCTGCACATCGAACTTCATCGTCGCGCGGGCGCCGCTCGCGATCGTGCCGCCGCCCGAGAGGTCGGTGCCGGTGTAGAGCACCGAGACGCCGATGACGTCGGTCCAGGTGGAGGCCGCGTTGAGGGCGCTCGTGTTGTTGGCGTAGAGCGTGCTGCCACCGAGCTGGGTCGTCGCGATCGGGGAGCCGTTGTTGTAGAGCCAACGCGTGACGACCGACTTCGACAG